>CAXBNB010000541.1:0-3692 GCA_963976505.1 uncultured Reichenbachiellaceae bacterium | reverse complement strand
TAATTTTACGATATTCAATTTTTCAATAAAAGTACATTTATAGCCTATCTTCGAGAAGATAGGCTATTTTATGCTTTCTTTATTACAAGTGCAATCCACATTCCGTTTTCGGGCTGTTGTTCCACCTGCCGCTGCGGCCTTTTCCAGGTACAGTACAGTGCTCACAGCCTATCGAAAAATATCCTTTAGCTACTAATGGATGAAAAGGGAGATTATGGTCTTTTATATAAGCGTCTCTTTCTTCTTGAGTTACATCCAATAGTGGGTAAAACTTTATGATGCCACTTCGGTCTTCAAAAATATCTAAGCTAGCACGGTGATCACTTTGCCATTCCATCAATCCTGACACCCAGATTTTGTAATTTTCTTTGATTCCGTTGAGGGGTTCTACTTTATTTATGGAGCAGCAAAAGTCAGGATCTTTTTTCCATGTTTCTTCTTTTGTGGTAAAATCATGTTTCCATTCTTCTGCTTTTATGCTTTCTACATTCAAACCATAGAGCTCAGTTAGCTTTTCTTTGTATTCCATTGTTTCTCTGAAATGATATCCAGTATCAATGAAATAAATCTTTTGACTGGGTTTAGCCAAAGAAAAAACCTTGAGCAAAAATGCTGACGTGGCAGCAAAAGAAGAAGTAAGCATGACATCCGATTGATCAAAATCTTCATACAAGGCAGCCACCCTTTCTTCGATGGTCAGCGAATGGTATTTTGCATTCAGTTGCTTGATTTGCTCTGCCCTAGTTTCAGCATTTTCCAAATCTATTGTCAGCTTTTGTGTTTCTGCTTTTTCAGCTTCCATATTCCTTCTCAATTACATTAAATATTGAACTTCTTACGAAGAATTTTCTTTTAGGGTCTGTTTTTTTTAATAATTGATAGATTATGTTGTTTTGGGATTGTCCATCAATAGTACTCTTTTGCCAAGAAATAAAAAAGCCCCTGTCGATAAGTCGAGAGAGGCATCTACATCAGTTTGTAAAAATGTCTTCGGACTTATCTGTTCCCATTTTTGGGACAGGATTTAGCACCGTTTTTCCATAAATGGAAAGGTTGCTAAGGCTTCAAAGGGCCATTCCCTCCACCTTTCTTGATAAGTTATCATATTAAAGAACGAGTTGCAAAGCTAGGATAAATTCACTCTCATACCAAACCCCTTACCGAAACCGTTTGAAGATTACTTTTAAAAGCTCTTTTACTTCATCGGAGTTCATGTCCCATTCGTATTTTTTAGAATAGTTCTGAACTAAAAGCTCCACCGATTCGTCAAACGAATTGCTTTTCTCTACTGCTTCTAGTGCATTAGAATATTCACTGGAATCTCCATTGAAAAGATCATTTAAAAACATGTAACGCTGATTTACGCTGATGTTCTTTTGTATTTCAGAAATCTTCTCAGTTTCATGCACTTCCGCAATGGAAGACTTTGGTTGATTGTTTTCAAACTTTTCGTTGATGGTATGTTTTTCCTCAGTGAATTTTTCGTTTACTGTGGTTGGTTTTTCTGCTACGATGGGTGTTGGTGCAGTTTTTACTTCTACTATTGGCGCAAACTCTTCATCCATATTCTCACTCACATCCTCTTCAGCTTCTACTATTTCTACAGAGTCGTCTTTTTCTATCAAAATCCCTCCGTCTTCTTCGTTGGTTTCCTGATTTATTTCATCTAGTTCTTCTTCTTCAATTATTATAATCTCCCCGATCTCCTCGTTTTCTTCTTCCGGTTCTATCAAAAGGTCTTCTTCAGCTATTGGCTCTTCAACAATCTCTGGTATGGGTGCTTCTTCTTTTACTTTTTCAAAAACATCCAAAGGAAGTATAGAAGAGAACAAACTGGCTTCTCCATCTGTATCATCATTCTCTGGAGTTTGTTGACTGACTACAAATTGTACGAGTGTTTTTATTTCATCATTAGTGATTACCTGATTGCCATCATTATCAAGTTTTTCTACTATTTTGTTGTATATGTTTTTTCTTAACTTAATGTATTTAGACAATCCCTTAAAGCCTTGAATTCTTGTTACATTGGGAAGGCTAGAAAATTCTCTGATAAAAAATTCTGTAGGATTGTACATCAAAGTGATCGTATCCAAAACGGCTTTCTCCAGAAGTGGCCTGAATGGTTCTTTCTTGATTAATATGTTTTTTGAAAGCGTGTTGATCAGACTTTTTAATCCCTCTTTGACTTCAGGTTTTGAATAATCGAAAAAAGGGCTTTGGAATTTTTTCGTTTCTTCCTGCCATTGAAGAAATAAAACCTTTAGAATATAAAAATTGACTTGCTTTACCGGAGTAATGTCCAATATTTGCTGGCCAGTAATTGCATTGCTTGTAGGGAAATGATTCTCGAGGATTATTGAAGAAAATGATTTGCTATAACTTTCTGCTGCCTTTTGATTTAATTTGTTGCCAGTCATAATATTTACTTGTTTTGTAAAGTTATAAAATATGCCGAAAATCGTCATAGAAAACCTCAATAAGAAGGAGATTTTAAGTCAAAACGATAAAAAATTACTTCTTGATATCATCCATGAAAATAATGTGGATTGGATGTATGCCTGTGGAGGCAAAGGAAGATGCACTACCTGCAAAGCTATTTTTTTGGAAGGAATCGAGAATGCATCTCCAATTACTGCCTGTGAGGACAAATACATTGATTCTGGAAGACTTAAAGAAAATGAGCGCCTGACTTGTCAATGCCATGTAATAGGAGATGTAGTCATCAAGGTAGATTCGTCAAACAAATTCATGCATGTAAGCTATTCTGATTAACTATGTTCATAGAACCTCATATTGATAAGTTTAAAGCAAAGAATGAACCGACTGGTTGGATTGAGGTAATATGTGGATCTATGTTTTCTGGAAAAACAGAAGAACTCATTCGTAGAATGAACAGGGCAGTAATTGCCAAACAAAAAGTCGAAATTTTTAAACCGGCTGTTGATACGCGCTACCACCAAACGGAAGTGGTGTCTCACAACGAAAATTCTATCAGGTCAACACCGGTGCAATTTGCCAATGATATATTGCTATTGGCAGGGAATAGTGATGTAGTAGGCATTGATGAAGCCCAATTTTTTGATCAGGAGATAGTAAGTGTGACGAGGAAATTGGCGAATAAAGGCAAAAGGGTAATTGTAGCTGGGTTGGACATGGATTTCAAAGGAGAGCCTTTCGGGTCTATGCCAGCATTGATGGGTATAGCAGAATTTGTAACCAAGGTACATGCCATTTGCATGAAATGTGGTGGGGTGGCGTCCTATTCTCATCGGCTTATAAATTCGGATGAAAAAGTCATGTTAGGCGAGAGAGAAACTTATGAAGCCCGTTGCAGAAATTGTTTTTATCAAGATTATCAAAAGGAAAAATAGTTGAAAAACATTGCAATAATATTAATCATATTTTTAGGTGCTAAGGTCGCTTTAGCACAAGAGAACATACCGATAGGCACTTGGCGTGTCCATTTCAACTATGAGCGTACTCACCTTGTGGAACTAGTCGAGGACAAGGTCTATTGTGCCAATCAATTTGGTCTGTTTTACTATGACTTATCAGACAATAGTTTGAATAAATTATCTAAAATTGATGGACTGAGTGATATCAGTGTTTCTGCTATGGCTTATGATGGCGAGTCAAAAACGTTTGCCATTGGGTATGAAAATGGGAATCTTGATTTTAATATGATTTATAAA
>CAXBNB010000540.1:0-3705 GCA_963976505.1 uncultured Reichenbachiellaceae bacterium | reverse complement strand
CTATTAAAGACCAGCAAATTTCCGCACCAGAAATAAAAGGAGACCTACCCATGGCAATTAAGGAGATACTTTCATTGGGAGTGAAAACGCTTATTGTCAAAAGTGGGGCCGACGGTGTGACCATTCACAATGCGGATGGCACAGTTCAAAAAGTACCTGGGTTTCCTGTAGAAGTACTCAATGTCCTTGGTGCCGGAGATGCATTCGCAAGTGGTTTTATTTATGGCTACTTGCAAGGGTGGGATTTATATAAAGCTTGTCGTATGGGCAATGCAAGCGGAGCACAAGTGGTGCTTCAACCAGGATGTGCCAATTTTATGCCTTCTCTGGATGAATCAATGAAATTTATAGAAAATAGAGGAGGATTTTAATTATGTCAACTATCAAACTTACTGTAGCACAAGCGGTCATCAAATTTCTCAATAATCAGTTTGTAGAGAGAGATGGTGCAGAGAATAAATTCTTTGGCGGATGTTTTGGGATTTTCGGACATGGCAATGTAGCTGGTCTGGGACAAGCCATTCAGCAACAAAATGAGCTGAAGTATTACCAATGCAGAAACGAGCAATCGATGGTGCATACTGCTGCTGCTTATTCCAAAATGAAAAATAGAATGAGTGCATTGGTATGTACTACTTCTATTGGGCCCGGAGCAACTAACATGATCACTGCGGCTGCAGGAGCAACCATCAACAGATTACCTGTGCTATTGCTTCCCGGTGATATTTTTGCCAAAAGAAATGTGTCTCCTGTATTGCAACAATTGGAATCAGGTGCCTCTCAGGATATATCAGCAAATGATTGTTTCAAGCCAATTTCTAAATACTGGGACAGAATCAACAGACCTGAACAACTGATCTATGCATTGCCGGAAGTAATGAGGGTTTTGACTTCTCCATCAGACACAGGAGCAGTGACATTGGCACTTCCTCAGGATGTGCAGGCAGAGTCATTTGATTTTCCTGAACAATTATTTCAAAAGAAGGTATGGAAAATTCAACGTACACGTCCGGATAGCTCCTTGCTTTCTGAAGCAATAAAATTGATCAAAAGCAGCAAAAAGCCATTGATCGTAGCAGGTGGAGGTGCTCACTATAGTGAGTCTTTAGGCATCTTGAAAACTTTTGTAGACACTACCCACATTCCAGTTGCAGAGACATTTGCTGGAAAGGGAGCATTAAGATATGATGATCCACATAATCTGGGGGCGGTAGGTGCAACTGGTACTCCTGGTGCTGTTGAAGTTTCAAAAGAAGCGGATATTGTAATTGGCATAGGAACGAGGTACAGCGATTTTACCACCGCTTCTAAAACGGCATTTCAAAATCCAAAGGTAAAGTTTATTAATATCAACGTCTCTGAATTTGACTCAGCCAAGCACAATGGATTGATGTTACAAGGAGATGCCAAGGTTATATTGGAAGAGCTTTTGAAATCACTTAGTGACTTTCAGGTATCAAAAGAATATCAGGAAAAAGTGAAAAATTACAACCTGTCTTGGGATTCAAAGGTTTCTGAGATTTATGGTAAAAGGCATAAAGAATTGATGAGTCAGGGAGAAATCATTGGCTCAGTAAATGATTTTTCAGGTGAAAAAGATGTGGTGGTTTGTGCTGCTGGTAGTTTGCCAGGCGATTTGCATAAGCTTTGGAGAACAAAGAGCAGCAAAGGTTTTCACCTCGAATACGGATACTCCTGTATGGGGTATGAAATTGCTGGAGGACTAGGAGCTAAAATGGCAGATCCTAGTAGAGAAATTTATGTAATGGTGGGTGATGGGAGCTATTTGATGTTGGCTCAGGAAATCGTAACCTCCATTCAAGAAGGATACAAGTTAACTATTGTACTGATCAACAATGATGGCTACAAGAGTATTGGGTCATTGTCACGGTCGTTGGGTAGTCAAGGGTATGGTACTCGTTTTGTTGAGCCAAGTGAAGGTCAAGTGGTTTCAGATGCTGTCAATGGTCAGGTGGCAAAACCTTTGCCCGTTGATTTAGCAGCCAATGCAAGAAGTTTGGGAGCACATGTCATAGAGTGCAACAGTTTTGATGAATTGCAGGATGGGCTTAAAGCGGCAAAAACCATAAACAAAACAACCGTCATCTATACTGAATGTGACAGGTACGAAGGAGTAGATGGATATTCTTGGTGGGAAGTGCCAGTAGCAGAATGCTCGGAAATGGAAACCGTACAAGAGGCATATAAGGATTATAGTGAAAATAAGAAAAAACAAAAATTGTATTATTAATAAGTCGGAATAATGAGTGTATTAGAAAATTATATTAGTAATAAGTGGGTAGCAAGTAAAAGCCAGTCATCGATTGGAGTGATTAACCCAGCCAATCAAGAAGAACTGGCGCAAGTTCCTTTTGGAAGTGGTACCGCAGTAGATATAGATGTTGCCGTTAAAGCAGGTGTGAAGGCTTATAATGAGTGGAAGGATGTACCTGTAATGCAACGTGTTCAGCCTCTTTATAAATTGAAAACGTTGTTGGAAGCAAATCTGGACGACATAGCAGAAACCATCACGCTTGAGTCTGGTAAAACATTGGCAGAATCCAAAGGAGAATTGCAGCGTGCCATCGAAAATGTAGAGACTGCTTGCGGAGCTCCTATGCTGATGCAAAGTGAGTTTTCTGAAAATATAGCGAGGGGAGTTGATGAGTTTATGATCAGACAACCGTTAGGTGTGACTGCTTGTATAGCTCCTTTCAATTTTCCAAGTATGATTACTTTCTGGTTCTTGCCTTATGCTATTGCTTGCGGTAACAGTATGATCGTAAAGCCATCGGAAAAAGTGCCGTTGACCATGATCAAAATCTTTAAGTTGATAGACCAGATAGGTTTGCCAGAAGGATTGGTCAATATGGTTCATGGTGGTAAAGAATCTGTCGATGCTATACTTGAGCACCCTGATGTAAAGGCTGTTAGCTTCGTAGGGAGTACCAATGTAGCCAGGTATATTTATTCTAAAGGAACTCAGAATGGAAAAAGAGTTCAGGCTCAAGGTGGTGCTAAAAACCCGGTGATTGTTCTTCCGGATGCTGATGTAGAAATGGCTTCAAGAATAATTTCTGACAGTGTATATGGATGCGCTGGACAGAGGTGTTTGGCAGCTTCTACGATCGTAACTGTTGGAGATCAAAGCAATGAAATCAGAGATGCATTGTACGAAAGCTCAAAAGCTAAGATTACAGGTTATGGGCTTGATGAAAAAGTAGAAATGGGTCCTGTGATCACAAAAGACAGCAGGGATAGAATCAATTATCTGATACAAAAGGGAGTTGATGAAGGTGCCAACATATTGCTTGATGGAAGAGATGCTAAAATTTCTGGATTTGAGAATGGAAACTTTATAGCTCCAACCATACTAGAGAATGTCAATTTGACTGGTGAAGTCATAGAAACGGAAATTTTCGGGCCTGTTATGAGTTTGCTCCACATGAAAACCATTGAAGATGCGATTGCATTTGTAAACAATGGAAAATACGGAAACTCCGCTTGTCTATTTACCAACAATGGCGCCAATGCCAGAAAATTCAGAAATCAGGCTATGGCAGGAAATATTGGAATCAATATTGGAGTAGCTGCTCCAATGGCTCAATTCCCCTTTAGTGGATGGAAAGACAGCTTTTTTGGTGACCTACACGGACAAGGAAGACATGCCATCGAATTTTTCACTCAAACCATAGTGGTAATAGA
>CAXBNB010000539.1:0-3717 GCA_963976505.1 uncultured Reichenbachiellaceae bacterium | reverse complement strand
CCAACCTAAACTTCACCTTATCTCCCGGTTTTTTTTGAGCCAGTATATTGATGCCCATTTCGGTCACTTGCAAAATCCTTGGATAACCTCCAGTGGTTTGGCAATCCTTCATCAGAACTACCGGATCTCCTGAAGGAGGAAGCTGGATTGTTCCCGGCATTACCGTGGAAGTCAGGATGCTGTTCGAATGACTATAACTCAATGTACCCTTCAAGCGATAACCCATTCTATTGCTGTCCTGAGTGATTTCGAATTTTTCGGATAGGAACTTTTCATTCATCAGATTGTATTCCGGTCCTGGAATTACATCAATCGTATTTTCTTCGAACAAAAAACTGCTTGGCTTGATCCTGGAATATTGATGAAAATCTAGAATGCTATTACTTTGGTAATTCAGTTTCATTCCTTTTTTTAAAACAGGAAGACCGAGTTGGGCTTTTTCATAAGTAGAACTACTCCCGAAATGCACTGGGACATCAAAGTCATTTTGAATGCATAAGTAAGCCCTGCATCCGTATTTTAGTTTACCAAAAGACAATACATCTCCAGAGCGGGTGGTTACAATGGTGTTGGTTTTCAATGATTTCCCATTGACCTGAGCGGATAGGTCAGCACCCGTAATGGCAATGTTTGCATTATCCTGAAAAAGCAGTTTTGGCCCCACCATCGTAATTTCCAACACGGGTGCATTGCTGTCATTACCTAAAAGCTTGTTTCCCAGATCAGCACTCAGCTGATCCATAGCACCACTGACAGGAATGCCAAAAGCACGGTACCCAGTCCTTCCCTTATCCTGCACGGTAGTGTATAAGCCTGGAGATAATACTTCTATGACACTCATAAAATATCAGTTTTTGACGTATAACTTCCTTGATCTACTTCTTTAATGATTTGATCATGGGTCAGTTGGTCGATAGGATCAAACTTGATCGTATCTCCAGGTTTTACAAACCAAGGGTGGGTTTTGCTTTTGTCAAAAAGAGGTATCGGAGTGCTTCCAATTATATTCCATCCCCCGGGACTATCTATAGGGTAGATGCCGGTTTGAGAGCCTCCAATTCCTACCGATCCTTTTTTTATTTCCAAACGGGGCGTTTCTTTTCTAGGGCAATGCAATTGGCTATTCAATCCACCCAAATAAAGAAATCCAGGTAGGAATCCAATGAAATGAACCCTGTAGGACTGTGAGCTATGCAGGTCAATGATTTCTTGTTTCGATAGTTTTAGTGAACTGGAAATTTCTTGTAAATCAATTCCAAAATGCTCTTCATAACAAACAGGGATCACCCATGTTTTGTTATCGGATTGGTTTGAGATTCGAGCTGCGTAAAGTGCTTTTAACTCCTTGGTTATTGATTTTATGTCCTTAAATTCTTCAAAAAACAATGTCAATGAAGCATAAGTAGGAACAAGTTCTATTAGACCTACAGGAGGATTATTTTCTATGGAAGACTGAAAAGAGAGAATGTCAGTAAGAATGTCTTCACTGATGATTTGTGGCCATTCGATTAAAATTGCTGTTGCTCCAAACTTTCTGTATGTCAATGAAAAATCTTTCAAATCAAGAGATGTCAATCGAGTTGAAGTTAAGTTTTTTATAAAGAAATTTGACAACCTCAGCTGCCTTTGGGTTGTCACCATGAATGCAAATGGTATTGGCCTCCAAGTCCAGTAGTTTGCCAGTAATGCTTGCAATTTGTTGCTGAGCAATAATGCCGCAAACCTGCTCGTATATGTCCTCTTTATTTTCCAATACTGATCCTTCTATGGATCGGTTGACAAGTTGTAGGTTGTCGTCATAAGCTCTGTCTGCAAAAGCTTCAAACATAACCTTCATTCCCCGATCCAATGCCAAATTGGCTATCACAGATTTATAAGGAGCATAGAGAGTGAATTCAGTATCAAAATTATTGATGGCATTGAGCACTGCTTCAGCGGTGTTTTTGTCTTTGGCTGCTTCATTGTACAAAGCGCCATGTGGTTTGATGTGATGGAGTTTACCACCGGAAGATTCGGTTATGATTTTCAACGCCTTAATTTGGTCTTCTATAGTGGTAGTCAAATCTTCTGAGGATATTTTCATCACTTGCCTTCCAAAGTTTTTTTTATCGGGATAGGAGGGGTGAGCGCCTATTTTTACCTCATGCTTCATTGCCAAATCGACTGTGGATTTCAAAATTAAAGCATCTCCAGCATGACCACCACAGGCAATATTGCAGGAACTTATGTAAGGCATTATGGCATCCTCATTACCCATACCTTCTCCCATATCACAATTGATATCTATGGTTTTCATTTCAATTTCAGAAGTTGAACTGTTTGTAATCTCTCAAAAAAATAAAGTTATTACAAAATGATAAGCTTGCGTAGTTGAACTAGTGAAAAAATGAGTGAGGCTGACTTAGAAAGATTGAGCAGTTGCCGAGCTCCTGACTGAACTGTAGTAAGGAGTCCGGCAACTGTTTGGCCTCATTCTTAGTAAGTGTATGCCTTAATTAACCGAAACCAACTCTACCTCATACAATACGGGAGTGTAGGGAATTACTCTGGTTGTAATGATATTATCGTCCAAAAAATCCTCCCGCAATGAAGTTGGAATCACCTGAATGCTCGCACCAAAGGCTATATCTGAGGGCATGATCAATAGTGCTTTACCCCCTTCCTTCATTTTCAATATGCCTTGCCTCAATCCCTCTACCAACCTTCCTTCATTTAGTGTGACTTTCAACGGACTGAGAGGCTCTGTCTTTTCTATAACGGTTCCATCAAGGTATTTTCTTGTGAAATAAAATTCTACTTCACTGTATCCTGAAGGGGAATCACCATCTCCTGCATCTAAGTTTTTGAAATACAAACCTGATGTGTAAGATTCCACATCCTCAATTTGATTTTGAGCTATATAATTGTCGATGGAGTCAATTTCTATCTCGTACATTTCGTCTTCTGTTTTGAAATTAACCAATTCCATTTCCACAATGAAGTTTTCATATGAACCAAAGACTTCCCCGAAACTATAGCTGTCAAATGCCATATATGACGGAAGGTAAAATCGGTTCTTTTCTCCTTTTTTCAATAGGTCTACTCCATAATTAAATCCGTTTGGCATGATGCTCGTCCAGGCAAATTTGAACTTTGTCAAAGTCTCTGTGTTTGATTCTACTAGATTTCCATTGAGTTTTCTCATGTCATACTTTATGAAGACTACATCTCCCAATTTAGGGGTAGTTCCGCTGGTATTTTCGATCAGTTCTTCATAATAAATACCCGTGGATGATCTTTTTGCTGCGATGTTGTTGTCTTTCAGATAAGCCGAAATCTTCAGGTCATCTTGCTTCACTTGTTTTTCATACTCACTTTCCTCCAAACAAGAAAACAGGGAAATTGATGCTACTGCAAGTACACTCAAAACGCTTGCGCTCTTCTTCATGTTCATTTTATTTTACTAGTTTAAAATGTTAATAAATTCTTGTCCTAAGGACACAAGTATTTTCAAATTGGTTGGAATTTTTAAAGTCATTTGAAAATATTTTAGAGCCTTATGTTCAAAGTATTATTTAGCCATCGTATTGTCTGTTATCTTTGTGACATGGAGATGAATGATACTATAGTGGCGTTGGCAACCGCTCCCGGTGTAGGGGCGATTGCGGTAATTAGGCTTTCGGGTACGGGTTGCATTCAAGTCGTGAATGATGTATTTAAGGGTGCAGACTTATCGAC
>CAXBNB010000538.1:0-3717 GCA_963976505.1 uncultured Reichenbachiellaceae bacterium | reverse complement strand
GAGTTAAAGTATATCAAAGAATCGATAACCAAATCAGGTGACACTGGTACTGACAGCACTTTTGGAAATGTAAAAACACTAGAAGATGGAGCAGATACAGCTGAGAAAGAAAGCTTAAACCAACTTGCAGCCAGACAACAAAAATTTATCAAGAACCTTGATAATGCTTTGATCCGAATCAAAAATGGAACTTATGGCATTTGTTCAGAATCTGGAAACCTAATAAGTAAAGAAAGACTCAGAGCCGTTCCTCATACTACCATGTCTATCGCATCTAAACTAAAACAAGGCAAATAATTGGATTACCTAGCCAACCACATTGAAGCTTTAATATTTTGTTCTCCTAAGCCAATAAAAACTGATGAGATAAAAAATTGTCTGACTGAAATGTTTGAAACCGATATTCCACTTGAAGATATCGAAGAGGCAATCATAAAATTAGAAGAAAAATATAAAAACGAAGAATACTCGTTTGAACCAATTAGAAGTGGGGGCGGCTATCAATTCTTAACCAAACCGGCTTATCAAAGTAGTATTAGCATATTGCTAAAACAGCAATCAAAAAAAAGACTCTCCAATTCCTCACTGGAAACCTTAGCTATAGTTGCCTACAAACAACCCGTTACTAAATCTGAAGTAGAACAAATTCGTGGCGTCAACTGTGATTATGCCATGCATAAACTTTTGGAAAAAGAACTGATCGAAATCAGAGGAAAAGCAGAAACAGTAGGCAGACCCACAATATACGGCACCAGTAGCGTATTTATGGATTATTTCGGCATCAATAACCTCAAGGATCTTCCACTACCAAAAGAATTTATGGAAACTGACAATTCAATTGGAGTGCAAGAAGGCTAAAACCACATAGCACCTTTCAATGAGTCTTGTTCTTACCAGAAAATAAGTTCCTTATGGCTTTTAAGCATACGCTAAAAAAATGAATTAACTTTGAGTTATATAAAGACTAAATTGGAAACATTTCAATAGTTGCATTTAACACTTGTTAGAGCTGTTTTTAGTGTAATTATCTCATGGATTCCATGTAATTTTATGGAAAGAAAAAACAGAAACACGAGTAAAGGCAGCACAAAGGTTCTTCCTAAGGGGAATACTTTCCCAATTCGACTAAATAAATACATTGCCAACTCAGGCGTTTGCTCTCGTAGGGATGCAGACGAGTTAATCAAAGCAGGTCAAATCAAAATAAATGGTTCGGTAATCTCTGAAATGGGGTATCAGGTTCAACAAGATGACAAAGTTAGTTATGGCAACAAACCCATAAAGCCAGAAAAATTTGTTTACGTCTTATTGAACAAGCCAAAGGATTTTATAACTACTATGGAAGACACTCATGACAGGAAAACTGTTATGGATTTGGTGGATAAAGCATGTCAAGAAAGAATATTTCCAGTTGGGCGATTAGATAGAAACACCACAGGAATCTTATTATTTACAAATGATGGAAGCCTTACTGAAAAGCTTACACACCCGTCATATCAAATAAAAAAAATATATCAGGTCGAATTGGATAAACCTATTTCTAAACTTGACTTTGAGCAATTACAAGACCCCATGCAACTTGAGGACGGAGAAGTCAAAATCGATGACATTGCAATTCTAAGTTCGGATAAAAAAACTCTTGGATTAGAAATTCATGTCGGTAAAAACAGAATCGTTAGAAGAATTTTTGAGCACTTAGGATATGAAGTGATGAAATTAGACCGAACCATGTATGGCCCCCTTACCAAAAAAGATTTACCACGAGGAAAATGGAGGTTTTTGTCACCAAAAGAGTTGATTGTCCTAAAAAATCTTTCTTAATTCGAATCAACTTAAGGAAGTACTGCTAGAACAGTCCTTCCTCCTTTGGTTTTTTCTCCGATGCTCACTTTAATTTCGGCATCAAGTGGAAGAAAAACATCAACACGAGAGCCAAATTTTATAAACCCGAATTCACCGCCTTGTTCAATTTGAGATCCTTCATCGACATACCACTTGATTCTACGAGCCAAGGCTCCAGCTATCTGCCGAACGAGAACTTCTAGACCATTTCCCAAATCCAATACCATAGTAGTTCTTTCATTTTCTGTGCTTGACTTTGGATGCCAAGCTACTAAATATTTTCCAGCGTGATACTTGAAATATTTCACAATACCAGAAACCGGACTTCTATTTACATGCACATTGACTGGAGACATAAAAATTGAAACCTGCTTCCGTTTGGAATTGAAATACTCTTCTTCGATTACATCTTCAATTACAACCACCTTGCCATCTGCAGGAGCAATAACAAGCTTGTCATTCACATGAGTGACTATTTTTGGGCTTCTGAAAAACTGTAAGACAATCAGAAAAAAAATTATGGTAGAAACAAGAACAATGTTCTGTAGCAGCGATGCTTGAGGGTAGTAATAACTTGCTCCAAAATTTAAAGCTAAGAATAAAACGGCCAATACTAGTAGTAATAACCTTCCTTCCTTATGTATAGTCATAAATTAACAACTGTTTGATTAGTGTTTTGCTGGAATCAGAAGTCAAATTTAAAGGATTTCAAAAACCACCTCTATATTTATAGGTTTGTGATACCTTTTGAATTGCCACTATATATGCAGCGATGCGCAAAGATACGTCATATTCTTTAGAAGTTTCAAAAACATTATTGAAGGCAGTTTTCATAATTCTATCTGAACGCCGGTTCACTCTTTCTCGTGTCCATTTGTATCCCAGCCTGTTCTGAACCCATTCAAAATAGGACACAGTAACTCCTCCTGCATTGGCCAAAATATCAGGAACGGCAACTATTCCTTTTTCATGAAGAATTGAATCTGCTTTGTAGGACGTTGGACCGTTGGCTCCTTCTACAATAAGTTTTGCCTTGATTTTATCAGCATTATGTTTGGTAATCACATCTTCCATAGCTGCAGGTATCAGCACGTCAACATCCAATAGCAATAAGTCTGATCCGTTTATTTTTTCAGCTCCAGGAAGTCCTTCCAGCGATTTATTATTCTTGTCTCTATATTCAATTGCTTCTGCTATATCTATTCCTTTGTCATTATAATAAGCACCAGACACATCTGAGATTGCCACTATTTTCACGCCTCTTTCTCCTAGTAATTTTGCCGCCCATGATCCAACGTTTCCAAATCCTTGAATAGCGCACCGAGCTTCAAATGGATTCATTTTAGTTTTTTCCATGGCTGCCAACGCAGAAATCATCACTCCTCGTCCTGTAGCTTCAGTCCTTCCCAAAGAGCCTCCAAGCACTAGTGGTTTACCTGTTACTACTGCGTTTACAGTCATTCCCTTTGACTTAGAGTATTCATCCATCATCCAAGCCATCTCATTGGGGCCGGTACCCATGTCTGGTGCTGGAATATCTCTATCAGGACCAAAAATTTCGTTTAAAGACTGAGTATATGCCCTTGTTAACCTTTCTATTTCACCTTGAGACATTTCACGCGGGTTACACCTGATACCACCTTTCGCCCCACCATAGGGAATATCAACAACAGCACACTTCCAAGTCATCCATGCAGCCAGTGCTTTTACCTCATCAATATTTACTCCCATATCATATCTAACCCCTCCTTTAGAAGGCCCAAGGATATTAGAATGAATTACTCGATGGCCTTCAAAGACTCTTATGGATCCATCATCCATCGTAACGGGCAAATTGACTGTTACCTGTTTGGCAGGAGATTTAAGTACTTCATA
>CAXBNB010000537.1:0-3721 GCA_963976505.1 uncultured Reichenbachiellaceae bacterium | reverse complement strand
GCAAATAGCTAATGGCATCCCCTTCGGACACTGACATAGCAAAAACAGCTGGTAAAATCGCAATTCCAGCTAAAAGTGAGGCTGTATTGTTTCCAAAAGCTCCGATGAAAGTATTTAGCGTCACATCTTCATTTTTCTTAGAATAGGATGACAAAGTGATCAACAGCCCCCACCCTGCGCCCGTTGACCAGGCCGATTGCGATACTGCTTCAATCCAAATATTGGGTTGAGAAAAAAGTGTCGGGTCAATAGAAAACATGTATTCCAGTCCAAGAACTCCATTTTCCATATTTAATGCTACAGCACAAACAACCAACAGAAGGACGAACAATGAAGGTATAAGGATTCTATTGGCTTTCTCCAGTCCATTCTTAATTCCCTTTGAAAGAACGTAAGTTGCGACTAAGATCACAGCAATAAAGACTAAGATAGTAACTGCACTCCCATTTGATATTTCAAACCAAAATTGATTTAGATAATCAGGATTACTACTAATAGAATCTGCGATAGACGAGGAAGAAAACACATGTGAGACTGATAGTCCCAAATACCTTAATGCCCAAGCCGTAACTACTGAATAATAAAAGGCTATACCTAGTGTACAAATGGCAATAAAAAATCCAAGAAAGGTGTATTTCTTACCGGTCAATTCTCCATAGGAACCAATTACGCCTTTTCTAAATTTCTTTCCAATTGAAAATTCTGCTAAGAGTAGTGGAATGGACCAAACAAATAAGAATAAAATCCAAAGAATGATGAAAGCACCTCCGTATTGACCTGCCAATCTAGGAAACCTCCAAAGGTTTCCTGCACCAATGGCCATTCCCAATGATGCCAATATAATTCCCCAGCGGCTACTGAATTGCTCAGTGGTAAACTCTTTCATTAATTTTTTACTTACAATTCTTAATACTAATCAAAGTAAAACTCGTTTGAAAGAAGTTTGTTTGATAAAAAAGCAATGAGTGTGAAATAGAAACCAACATGGCTCCTAATCTCTTTCACTACATTTTAATCAATTCTAGATTCATTTTTATATCTACATTTTCACCAACAACCAAACTGCCTGAGTCCAGTGTATCGTCCCATTTAAGGTTAAAATCAAATCTATTGATGGTGAAATTTACTTTAAAACCACTTACAATCTTATCACCAATTGTAATCGTCCCAGTATGTACGGCTTTCATTGATACTTTTTTAGTCACGTCTCTTATGGTAAGGTCACCAGATAGTAAATACTCATTGTCAGCTACTTTTTTAAAGTATTCACTCTTGAATTTAATTTGAGAGTACTTTTCTGCATTGAAAAAATCATCTTCCTTTAAGTGATTGTCACGTGTCAGGTTTTCAGTTGTGATACTCTTCACTTCTACATTGGCTTCCACTTTAGCGTTTTCGAATGACTCACTTTTTGTTTCTACAGTACCTGAAAATTCAGTGAATTTCCCACTAACAGTAGACACAACCAAATGGGTCACATCAAACTGTATGCTTGAATGGACAGGATCAATTTTCCACTTGTTTTGGGCGTTTATTGAAAAAGGCAATACAACTAGGAGCAATAGAGAAGCGGTGAGATTTTTCATGACAGTAGGATTTGGTACACCTAAAAGTTAGTCATTTTTTAAATAATAGCACTATAAAAGATTCCCAATCCTAAATAAATTTTAACATAAAAAAGAAAAACCTAACTTACGATCCATAATTGTTGAAATCTAAACATTGAATCAATACATGGATAATTACGGATTTTGGTCTCTCCTACCACCCATTATTGCTATAGTCCTGGCGCTTCGAACCAGACAAGTATTTTTGTCATTGACCCTGGGCATTTGGATAGGATGGGTAATTATCAATGAAGGCAACTTACTAAGTGGGTCATTCGACACACTTAATTCCTTCGTCACTGTTTTTAGTGATGCCGGAAATACCAGAACAATAATCTTCACTCTTTTTGTAGGCTCCTTAATTGCGCTTATACAGCGGTCAGGTGGAGTAGATGGATTTATTTCGGTCGTGAAAAACAAGCTCAATAACCTGGAAGATGAGAGCAACCTAAAAGGCAACAGAAGGAAAGTACAATTGATCGCTGCACTCACAGGAATAATTATTTTTGTTGAATCTAATATTTCTATTCTGACTGTTGGCACATTGTATAGGCCTCTTTTTGACAAGCTCAAAATACCAAGAGAAAAACTCGCCTACCTTGTTGACTCTAGTTCAGCACCGTCTTGTATCATCTTCCCTTTCAATGCATGGGGTGCCTACATTATGGGTTTACTCGTTTTGCAAGGAATTGAAAATCCATTTTCGGTACTCTTCAAGTCTATTTTCTACAACTTCTACCCTTTTCTAGCGCTCATTACTGTTTTCTACATCATACTGTCAGGCAAAGATTTTGGGGCAATGAAAAAAGCAACTAAAAGAGCCAATGAGGAAGGGAAATTATTGGCCGATGATGCAGTGCCAATGATTTCAGATGAAATCTCTCTATTGTCAGCAAAACCCAATGCTCCCAATCGATCTATCAACATGGTCATACCTATTGCCATTATGGTATTGATGATGCCTCTGATGCTCACTTATACAGGCTGGGGTAGCTCCGATTCAAGCCTTAGCTTTATCATGCAAGTGTTTGATGCCATTGGCAAAGGTTCAGGATCAACTTCTGTGTTAACCTCTGTTACTTGCTCTATAATAGCAGCCATGTTTATGTACAGAGTTCAAAAAATAATGGGCATAAAAGAAATGATTGACTTATCTCTAAAGGGCATGTCAGGAATGGTATCACTAGCAATACTAATGGTATTGGCGTTTGCAATTGGTAGTCTTTGCAAGGAACTGGGCACGGGTCTATATGTAGCTGAAATGACTAAAAGTTGGCTCACACCTGCATTGGTTCCTGCCATCGTATTTGCGGTAAGTTGTTTTATGGCGTTCTCCACGGGTACTTCATGGGGGACCTTTGCCATTATGATATCAATTGCCATACCGATGGCTCAATCTTTCGACAGCAATATATATTTGGTGCTCGGCGCAGCATTGGGTGGCGGGGTGTTTGGAGACCACTGTTCTCCTATTTCAGATACGACAATTATCTCATCTATGGCATCAGCCAGTGATCATATCGACCATGTCAAAACACAACTTCCTTATGCTCTAGTTGGGGGTGTAGTAGCATTTCTTATGTATTTGGTGTTGGGATTTATAGGTTAAGACTTGAAACTACTTTTTCTTAGGAATTGGCTTGGGAATAACTTTGGCATCTTTTGCCCATAGGTACCAGTCTTGAGCCATTTGATTGACAAGTTCAGGATTTTGAGAAGCCATATCATTTGATTCAGTCCTATCTTCTTCCATGTCATACAATTGCCAATCAGATAAATTGATTAGGTCTTGTTTATCAAATACAAAACTATTGCTTAGGTCAGGTTTTGAGATCAACTTCCATTTTCCATTTCTGATTGCTCGATTCCCTTCATGTTCCCAATATATAGCACCCCTGTTAAGCAGCCCATTGGGTTTAAAGGATGGCAACAAACTCACTCCTTGCATTGGGATTATTTCCTTCCCATTGAGTGCTTTTGGATAATTAGCACCAGATACATCAACACATGTTGCCATTACATCTATTAAATGGCCATATTGATTTCTCAGCTCACCTGCGGTTTTGATCTTTTCTGGCCAATGAACAATGAGAGGTGTAGAAATCCCTCCTTCA
>CAXBNB010000536.1:0-3728 GCA_963976505.1 uncultured Reichenbachiellaceae bacterium | reverse complement strand
AGACAATAAACTCTAGAAAATAATCTTCTGTTAAAAAAAACTAAATCAATTATGTCTAACCTCTGGTATTTTTCATGAGAGGCCGATGAGGTCTTAATAAAAAATGATTTAAGGCTTCAAAATAATCTAATAGAATCATAAGTAAGAACATCAAAATGCAGATTATTTGTACTTAATAGTTAAAACATTTTTTGTATATGACTTGGGAATGATTCGGTCTATTCCAGCTGTAAGTTTCGTCCAACTCACATATCCATTCATACAAAGTATTGACTAATTGCTTCTCCTTAAGCTCCCAACTGAGTGGTGTGGGAACCGTCGTGGTGTTTTTCTGGATCCATCTTACCACTCCACCATAGTTCAGTGACTGGTGAGGTTGATGCTCTATATGCTCTTTCAGAGCGAGTATAAAAGGATGGTTGTTAACAGATCGTTGCAGCATATCCAACAACTCTTCTCTACTTAGTTTCATCGGTATTTCGTAAAGAGCCAAGTCATGAGCCGCACAATTTAATTCCTCACTAGAAAATCCTTTTCTCCCAAGATAGATGTCGAGAAGACTACCAACTGTAGATGTCATTGGTAGAGCTGAAAGCAAAAAAGGATCTTTGAATTGATCGGTTGTTGGCCAAGCAAAGTCTTCCGGAGGTTGTGCCATTTCTATTTGATTAATCTGCTTTCTTATTGAGGAAACAAACTCTTCTGTAACTAAGACACAGTCCATTAGTATCTGCTGGAAGTATACTTTTGCGGCAAGATCAATTTCTTCAATGATGGTTGCCAATTCATAGTTGAAATTTTCGATATCGTTAGTTGACATTGCTCGATTGCTAATATTGGCTGAACACATGTAGCAACTTTCATTGCTAAGAAATACTTTTAGATGAAGCCTTGGGTTTCGGTAGAGAGTGATTCCGCGGTTACTGCAAGTTTCATATACTTCAAGGTCAGAAGCGCCAGAAATCAGATCCATTGGCAACCATCTAACTATAATCTGAGTGCATTTTTCATTCTGATCCAACAACTCAAGAAGTTTATCATTCTTGATGTAGGGTACAAAGATTGTATAGCCATCATTCTGTTTAAGAAAGGATAGAAGTTGATCTAAGAGGTCATGACCATTTTTATAGATCATTGCTGATTCTCAAAATATTCATCGAAATAGTCAAAAATATTATCTTCATCAGGCAAGCCGATAATATTATCTCTTACAGTAATTATTTTGCATCTTTCAGTTCCTCCAATTGCCTGACCTCTCAAGCCTCTACCTATCATCTGACTGTACAAAACGATAGACTTTGTAGGTCTAGCTATAAAAACAACATCTGTTTTCGGAGCGTCAAATCCGGTGGATAAGACACCATAGTTGCAAATAATTTGAATTTCTCCTTTTTTGAAATCATCAATCAATTTTTGTCTCATTGGTTTTTCTGTGCTGCCATCTACATGAGCAGCTTTGTATCCTATATACACAAGCAATGAGCAAATAAATCTAGACTGATCCAAACTACAGGCAAAGAAAATTATCTGAGGGTTTTCTGAATTATATTCCTTATCTATCCTTTTTATTATTTCAAGATTTCGTACATCATCATTTCCAATGGTCTTTAGTAGCCCGTCTGGAAAGTCATAAAAGGTTTCAAGATGCTTCTTTTGTCGATCGTCTAGTTCGTAATTGATATTGGTGATTAATGGGTCAAAAGTGGCTTTTGATAATACCTTTTTCTCTCTGAGATATTGAATGACTGATTTGTTATCAGCCGTAGTTATTGTAACAATCTTGTTCAAAAAGAAATCTGAAAGTAATTGATTCGATTCCAGATCGTCAATATGCCGACCTGGAGTAGCTGTGAGTCCGATCACCTTTGTATTATCTCCCATCAAAGCCCTAGTTGCTTCAAGATAAGTAGGAGCCAAGACCTTATGGGCTTCATCAATCACCAAGAGATCGATACGATTTTTTATTTCATCAAATGGAAGCTTATTTTTCTTCAATAATGCGTGAAGTTTTTGAAAGCCACCAACCATAAATGCTGACTCTGAGAAGGTAAAGGCTAAACTGCCTTTATCCCAGACTCGAAATATTTTGATGTTTTTGTTTCCAACATGCTCCCACACTTCTTTAAAGCATTGTACGGCCTGTTCACAGAGCTCTTCAGAATGGGCAAGCCAAAAAACCACACTTCCTTCAGGGTTGTTACGCAAAACATCGGTAATGATTTCCATCGAAGTTCTTGTCTTTCCCGAACCAGTTGGCATCTGAACAATAAACCTTGAATTAAGTATTTTAATCAACTCAATACTTTGCTGAAAAACTCCAGTTTGGAAATCTTTCAGGGTTTTGAAAGCTACCATAGGCGGGGGGCAATCTTCTTCTGCCAGAAATGGTTCCAACTTAACTGGAAGAAACGACTTGGGTAATTCGGCAACAGACAAGAATTTAGAGCAGAAGTCCATATCATACCATCCCCTGCCAAGCAACGCATCAACTTTCTCCTTAAAGACCATTTTTTCATGTGGTGTACTTGTTTCCTGACATATTCCATCTATCATCTCTTCCGGCGTAGTGGAGAGTAGTTCTTCAAAGAATTCCTTGTTTTTAAAAAGAGTGGAGTTAGAAAACGAAGTGAAAATCTTAACGAGCGTATCTTTTCTATAAATCTCGTTAGGGTCAGTCTCATCACCTTTAATGACCGGAATAATTCTCTCAAGCCTGTCGAGAACAGTTTGACCGATAAGTTCTTGGAGCTTTGGCTTGGTAAGGTGGGTAAAGATCATATTAGTAGTTCTCTGATTTCCACGTCTCCAAATAGCTTTTTAGGTATTGCCCCCAATTGATCTTTAAGTCCTCAAAGAACCTTTCTGCCTTGAATTCACCATCCTTGTCAAACATCGATTCTGACTTGGCATAGCCAATAATCAAAAGGTCAATCAAGCTTTTCAACTTCATTGCCAACTCCTTATCAACATCAGAAGATTTAATTTGCTCAACCAAACTATAAAGTTCTTCAATGAATGGATGCTTTAGATTGTATTTGATGACATCAGAACCTCCCAATGGGTGAATTTCCATGAATTCAGGAGACTTCCAACTTTCATCTAGTATAGTATAAGGTTGACTGGTAAATTTTGTTGCCCAAGCAGCCTGCTGTTCCGCAGATTCATTCGCTCTAACACTATTGGCTAGTTCCAGTGCTTTTGCGTCGGTTTCTGGATTGGTTTTTGGTTTCTGAGTGTTAGATTTTTTTGCAATGCATTCAGCTTCTTCATGTCCTGTTGCAGTACCAGCTTCGTCTTGTTCCTTCAGCTTTTCTTGAGCTCTTTCAGACTTCCTTTTTTTCCAATGTTCAGAAACTTCTTCTCTGAATTTCTTAATTGTCGGAACAATTTTTTCATTAATGACCCATTTTAAATTTGGGACAGGGACAGCACCTCTTTTAATATTTTTAACTGCAAAAGATTTATCCAATACAGCATCAAAAGAAATCTCGCACCCCCACCACCTATCAATATCTTCAAAAGCAGGTTTCCAATGAGGTATCTCACCATAAAACACTTCTCGACCATTCCTTAAAATTGACACGCCTTCGTTCCTATCGATAAAACGATCTTTCGTTTCCTTCGCTCCACCAACTCCCTGATAATCACGCAAAGACTTATCGATAAGTGATAGTTGAATTTTAATTTCATTTGATTCTAAGGTATCAAATAGAGGCCCTTCCTCTGCT
>CAXBNB010000535.1:0-3737 GCA_963976505.1 uncultured Reichenbachiellaceae bacterium | reverse complement strand
AAAAAAGAGATGTCGCAAAAACAGGCTCGTCCAAAAAGCCAAACTTTATTGTGATATTAACTGATGATCAGGGATATGGAGACCTCAGTTGCTTTAATGGTTCGCATGTAAAAACTCCTATCATCGATAAAATGGCTCAGGAAGGAATGAAGCTGACTAGCTTTTATGTTGCCGCACCTGTGTGTACACCTTCGAGAGCTGCCCTCATGACAGGATGCTATCCGAAGCGCAATGATATGGCTACCGGTACTACTATTGGCGTCCTGCTTGCAGCAGATAAAAAAGGGCTGCACCCTGATGAAATTACCATTGCAGAAGTACTAAAAAAAGTAGGATACACCACAGGCATCTTCGGAAAATGGCATTTGGGTGATCAACCAGAATTTCTACCAACCAGACAAGGTTTTGATGACTATTTTGGCATTCCATACAGTCATGACATTCATCCATACCATCCAAATCAGAAAAAGTACAATTTCCCCGCTCTCCCACTGTTGGAAGGGGAAAAAGTTATCGAAATGAATCCCGATGCTGATTACCTTACGCAAAGGATTACCAGTAAGGCAGTACAGTTTATTGAAAAAAATAAGGAACAACCATTTTTTCTATACATTCCGCATCCAATACCTCACCGACCTCTGCATGTTTCCCCACCATATATGAAGGACGTTTCAGATTCAATTACTTCACTTTTGAAAATGGAGAAGGATAACATCGACTATAAGACAAGGGATAAAATCTTCGCTCAGGCCATAAGTGAAATAGATTGGTCGGTTGGACAAATCCTTAGCACACTAAAAAAGCTCAATCTTAGTGAAAATACTTTTGTTATTTTCACTTCAGACAATGGTCCTGCCATAGGCAGTGCCGGTCCACTTAAAGGCAGGAAAGGAAGTACCAATGAAGGGGGAATGAGAGAAGTTACAGTTGTTTACTGGCCTGGAAAAATACCTGCAGGCCAAACCAATGACGAATTGATGACGACAATGGACTTACTCCCTACATTTGCCAAATTAGCAGGCGCTGAAATTCCCCATGATAGGGTTATTGATGGCAAAGACATCTTTCCAACCTTATTGGGGAAAGAAAAAAGCCCACACAAAGCTTTTTTCTACCACCGCCAGAACGAACTGCAAGCTGTCCGTTCCGGAAAATGGAAATTGCATATTCGTAAAAATAAGCCAGTGGCACTTTTTGATTTAAACCTGGATATAGGGGAAACCACAAACTTGATCAGCGAGTATGAAGCTGTATCCGAAAACCTTTTGAAGCAGATCAATCAATTTCAATCAGAATTAAATACCAACAAACGACCAGCGGGTATGGTGGGCAATCCTGTTCCACTAATGATGCACTAAAAAGAGTAAGCTGCTACAAACCGCCATTACTTTCCTTTTTTCAAGACAGACAAACTTGAGAATCACGTACTCATGGGGACTTTCACGTCGCTTCCCACCGTACTCTCCAATAAAGCTCCTACCGATGACGTATTTAACCAAAGCGTTGATCACAAACAGTTTCGTCCCCAATGTTGTTTAGTTAAGCTTAAGCATCATCGCGAGGAACGAAGCGATCTCAAAGAAAATATAATGGAATTATAAAATTGAAGACTGCCGCGCTTCGCTCGCAGAGACGGAAAACTTAACTATACTACATTGTGCTGACACCAGTACAATTATCAAACTTCATAGTCATCTCATTTTGTGTGTTTGGCTTGCCCAAAAATTACGGATCAGAGTGACGGTTACGAGTTTTTGTAGAGTTATTCATCGAACTCAGGGTAATTGATATTGTCCCGTGAAGAAAAATAATCACCTCACCACCGAGGGATCAACAATCGTCCTGCGTCTAGAGTAGAAATTAAAATAAGAGAGATATGTTAAAATTCAGAATTATGAAAAAAATATCAATAGCAATAGTATTCGCAATTGTAAGTATGTCAACTGTTGCCATGGCTCAGGAGCAAAAAGGACAAAGACCAGCACCTCCATCTGCCGAAGAAATGATCAAAAAAGCGACTGAGGAGCTCAGTCTTTCCGACGAGCAAGTAACGCAATGGACAGCCATACATAAAAAATATGATGCTTCTATAAAAGAAAGGGCTAAGGCAGAAAAAACCCTCCAAGCCATGGGAAAGGAACTAGAAGCCACCCTGAATGAAGCACAGCAGGAAAAATTTGAAAAAATGAGAAAGAGTCAAGGACCTCCTCCGAGAAAAAATTAAATCCCAACATTTGATAGAGTAAGCGACTGACAGTCCATTGGCTGCCAGATCGCTCCTACTTTGTCAGACAGGCTTTACATGACACCCTTCAAGACAAAGCGGTTTTCTAGCTAGACCAATCTTATCCAAACCCTTTTATGGAATGTCCCGTTACATGCGTATTGCCAATAAAAAGCAAAAGCATAACGGAAAAAGGAATGAAAGCAATAGGATTTAAACAATCATTACCAATTACAGAAAAGGACAGTTTTATAGCATTTGAAACTCAAAAACCAACCCCAACAGAATTTGATTTGTTGGTGAAAATAGCAGCCATATCAGTCAACCCTGTAGATTTTAAGATCAGGCAAAATGCAGCTAAAGACACTATACTCGATACACCAAAAGTCATTGGGTGGGATGCCGTAGGAACCGTAGAAGCCGTAGGTGACAAAACTTCAAGGTTTAAAGTTGGAGACGAGGTGTACTATGCCGGAGACATTACCAGAAGTGGAAGCAATACTGAGTTCCAGTTGATTGATGAGCGCATCGTAGGGCACAAACCTAAAAATTTGACCAACGCGGAAGCTGCAGCCATTCCTCTCACGGGACTGACAGCCTGGGAATCCCTTTTTGACCGCATCAAAGTAAATCCTGAAACTGACAAAGGAAAAACTGTGTTGATCTTGGCCGGAGCTGGTGGAGTAGGATCTATTGCCATACAAATAGCCAAAAAAGTAGCAGGGCTTACCGTAATCGCTACAGCATCACGCCCAGAATCTGAAAACTGGTGCAAGGCACTGGGAGCTGATTTTGTGGTCAACCACCGCGAACTAAAGGCTGAACTCGACAGTATAGGCCACAGTCAAGTGGATTATATTTTAGACTTTGTTGACCTTGAGGGCTATTGGGAGATTGCTACTGAAATCATTAAACCACAAGGACACATCGTTTCGATCACAGGCAGCAGCAAACCCTTGAACTTGGATTTATTGAAAACGAAAAGTGTTTCTTTTTCATGGGAGCTGATGTACACACGATCTATGTACACCACTGATGACATGGACAGACAGCACCACATCCTTAATGAAATAGCAGGGTTGTTGGATGCAGGAACTTTGAAAACCACCTTGACTACTACGCTGAAAGGCTTTACTGTGGACAACCTCAAAGAAGCCCACAAAATGCAGGAATCAGGAAAGACCATTGGTAAAACTGTGATTGAGTATTGATCAAAAACTTGAGTTTGATCTAAATATTTGACTCAATCACGCTTTCGGTACAGGGGAGATTTCTAGATGTAGGTGTGCTAGAAAATCTACCTGACAGCCTCTCAATGACGAGACTTAGGCTGTCGGACAGGACTCCATTCCGTTAGGCCTAGCCAAACCACATTGTCATCCCGACTTTGGAGGGATCTTTCTTGCTTATTGCAGGTCGGCAAGAAAGATTTCTCCTTCGTCGAAATGACAGAAGGACTTAGGCCACTCCTTAATAAAGTCAATCTATTGATATAAAGACAGTTAAAGGAGTA
>CAXBNB010000534.1:0-3741 GCA_963976505.1 uncultured Reichenbachiellaceae bacterium | reverse complement strand
CCAATAATAAGGCGAAAACCAAAAAACAAACTTTTTGCCCTATTGTTCTAAATTTCAAATTCATCAAATTCTAGATTAATTCAATACTATTCTACAATACTTCAGTTTTACCGGGCATAGGAATTTCATAATTACCATCTGCACCTGGCATGTCGGGCATCTCTGCATCCCAATGAAATTCTTTTGGCAAAATACTTCTTTTGGAAGCCAAAGCTTGATCAATAGTAATGACCTGACCGGAATGGATTGCCATCCTGCCCATGACAGTGGCTAAAGTAGATTTAGCTCCGTATTCCACCTGATTGAGCGGCTTATTTTCCAATACAGAGTTGATGAAATTAGATTGACACCTTTGAGATGAACCTATTGTTTCATCTCTATTGCG
Organism: uncultured Reichenbachiellaceae bacterium; assembly: GCA_963976505.1. Classification (GTDB taxonomy): domain Bacteria; phylum Bacteroidota; class Bacteroidia; order Cytophagales; family Cyclobacteriaceae; genus CAXBNB01. Next base: position 3,356 of record CAXBNB010000534.1, on the reverse strand, counting down.
GTACCTCCATACGATATTGCCTGAAGGATCGTAAATACGAGACTTGTCATCAGCATACCCAGTAGTACCCTGAATGTGGAAACCATTTTTGTTCCAGTTGTTGTCTATATTCCTACACTGTACGTGCAATTTTATCTTGTTGGCATATTCAAATTCCGCATAGTGATGATCATAAGTATTTCCCTGATCAGGCCCACTGAAAACCTGTCGCCCCCCTAAACCATTTACGGTCACAGGAAAGTCATTCATCAGCCAGTTAATCACATCAATTTGATGAATCGCCTGCCCTGCAAGCTGTCCACCCCACAACCATGTAAAGTACCTCCAGTTTCTTACCTGAAAGTTCATTTCTGTTTGCTCTGGTTGTCTTGGGTGTATTTTGGGCGCTCCTACATTGTAATACACATTCAACGACGTAATGTCTCCAATAGCTCCATTGTTGATCTTTTCAACCATTTGCTGGTATCCAGTCTCAAAACGCAATTGCAAGCCCACTGCTACATTCAATTTCTTTTGTTTGGCCAATTCGTTGGTATTCATCACTTTGTGATAACCGGGAATATCCACAAACAATGGCTTTTCGATGAATACATGTTTGTCCGCTTTTACAGCAGCCTCAAAGTGTTGAGGACGAAACGGAGGTGGCGTGGCCAAAATCACCACATCACATTTTTCAATTACTTTTTGATAGGCATCAAAACCAATGAACTTGTTCGACTCAGGTACTTCTACCTGATTTCCAAAGGTAGATTTGAGTTGTGAATAAGCACCACTCAATCGATCTTCGAAGGTTTCCCCAAGGGCTACCAATTTTACAGATTTAGAGGTTTTTAATGCTTCACTAGCAGCACCTGTGCCCCTACCTCCACAACCAACTAAACCTACTCTCAATTCACTTTGAGCGCGCGCGCCAAATGAAGCAAGAGGAAAACTACTGAGGATAGTACCTCCTGCAGCTACTGCGGCACTTGTTTTAACAAAATTCCTTCTTCCTTGATTTACATCTTTGTTTATGCTCATAATAAAATGTGTTTATTATTTTGTATTTTATTCGTCTAAGACTTTAGCCCAAAATTTTCTTATTTCTGATTGTGTCAGTTCTTTGTAGGATCGTACCACTCTAAATCCAATGAATTCAGAATTGGTGTACCACCAAAAACTTTTCGGAACTTGAGGGTCACCTCTTTGCAGGTTGAGACCGGATTTCATTCTGGCAGCACTTCGAAGGTCTTCAGGATCATCATCCCAAGAACCTCCACGGTAAACCCTTGGATGAAGTACATAAGGAGTATTCCATGGGTTATCTGCTTCTTTGTCTGCAAATTTTGAGTAAAACTGATCTTCATATAAATCCAATGTCCATTCAGACACATTTCCATGCATGTCATAGAGTCCCCAAGGATTGGCTTTTTTAGTCCCAACCTTGGCATATTGACCATTGCTATTGTCAAAATAAACGGCGTAATCATCCAATTGAGAAAAGTCTTCTCCAAAATGAAAGGCTGTCTTGCTGCCTGCCCTGCATGCATACTCCCACTCTGCTTCTGTGGGCAACCTGTACAAATGCCCCGTGACAGTTGACAACCACTTGCAGAAAGTCAAAGCTGCATAAGGTGATATGTTCACCACCGGAAAACCTTCTTTTCCCATTCCTAAACTGGGATCTTCAAATGGAGGACTTGGGCGTGAAATCGCATCCACTTTCAATTGTACGGCTTCTGTTAAATCCGTTTCCTTTTCGTCTAGGTCCTTATTCTGATACAACTCAAACAACTCCCAAGTCATTTCGAATTGCCCCATCCACAAGCTGTCTATTAGAACGCTGTGAACAGGCCCCTCATCAACTTTCCTATTGCTTTCACTTTCCGGGCTTCCAATATCAAATTGTCCACCGGGAATAGCCACCATCTTGAAGGATTCTGTTTTACTTCCTAAACTAAGAACCTCTTCATAGTTGTCAAAAGACTGCCCAAAAGCCGAAAAAGAAAGTGCTATACAAACACTTAAAATCAAATACCTCATGTATTGCTATGGTTTAATCAATCGACAGATAAGACTGATGCTTTAATTCCTTGAGTCCATTCCTCTAAATGATCTTTTACAAAAGCATCATCATTGAGTTCAGGATAATCCTTGTACACCCGGTCGATTTCTTCCTTTTGGCCTTCTGACAAGGTTTCATTTGGATCAAGACACCAAATCCCTTTTAACAACCCTTGCCTGCGAAGTACTTCATGAATACCTGCAATGCATCCTTTGAAATTGTTTTTGGTATCGAAAAAAGCAGCATTAGAATCAGTGACATCTATGTTTTTGGTAAGCAGATTTCTGCTCATTTCATTTCCCGAAAGCTTTACTTTTTTCACCTGCTCCAACAATTCAACAGCCTTTTCAGTCCAAACAGCCCAATGCCCTAGAAGCCCACCAACTATGTCCTTTTCTACTACTCCCCGATCAGTGTTGATGCGGTATGTTGTCAATAGGTCATTCAGGATATTGTCGTCATTTCCAGTGTAAATGGCTATGTCATCACACCTTGAAGAATTGCACACCGCCCTCACTACTTCGATGGACTGGTAGCGGTTGAATGGTGCAATCTTGATGGCATATACACTTGGTATTTCAGCAAATTCTTTCCAAAAGTTCTCCGTGAGGACTTTGCCCCCTACGGAAGTCTGTAGATAAAACCCAAAAAGAGGCATGTGTTCTCCGATCTGTCTGGCTCTATCCAGCAAGTCTTCTTCAGACCAGTCTTTCAACCCATTGATGCTTACCAAAACAATATCATAACCCAATTTTTTAGCGATTTTAGCTTCGTTGACAGCTTGTTCGGTTGAGCCACTTACGCCTGCTATTTTGATAAAAGGGCGGTCCATTCCAATGGATGCTACCTCTGATGCCGCCAATGACAACACCTTTTCATACAAATTAATCTCAGGGTCTCTGATTTCAAATTGAGTCGTATGCACTCCTACGGCAATACCTCCAGCACCAGAAGCGGCATAATACCTGGTCAATAAACGCTGATGAAATTCATCCAGCTGCCTATTGGAGTCAAGTGCTAACGGATGAGCAGGAATAACTGTCCCTGCGGATAACAGCTCCTTAATTTCTTTTGATAATTTCATAGTTTAAAAATTTCCTTTTCGTTCCTGAAAATGAGTAGGCTTGCCAAGGTCTTCTCCTCCAGACATCACCCAATCTGCCGTCCATGCTATCACTTGATCCAAGCCAATTTTCGGCTTACCGAAAAGCTCAAAAGAATGAGAAGCATCGTTGAGCAAGGTGGTGGTTTCTGATTCTCCTGAAAACCGAACAGGCTTATTCATGAGTTCTCCAAAACTTTTTGCCAGCTC
>CAXBNB010000533.1:0-3741 GCA_963976505.1 uncultured Reichenbachiellaceae bacterium | reverse complement strand
ATCATCTCTCATAAAGCTTAGTGTGTAAACATCTCCAATGGAACCACCCTCATTAAATCTAGAAAGATAACCTTCAGAAGCTCCAGTGGTAATGAAATTTTCGGGGTTATTTGGATCTCCCTTAATTACGGTATTTACATTCCTAGAAAAATTTAGAGCCGTCTTCCACTTAAAACCTGAAGTAAATATTGGCGTTCCATTAACGATAATTTCTACTCCTTTGTTATTGACCTCCCCAATATTTATCACTCTATATCTGTAAGGAGATCCTGCAAGTGCATCTACTCGAAAGAATTGATCTTTACTTGTAATGTTGTAATAAGTGAAGTCAAAACCGATCCTGTCATCCAAAAAACGCCAGTTGGCACCAAATTCTTTGGTGGTAATAATCTCAGGTTTTAGATCAGTGCCCGGTGCGACATTGCCACGGTCAATGCCCAAATTGCTATTGATGGAATTTGATGGTGTTATATAATCATATTGAACTTCATTGGCTACTCTGTTTAACGATACTCTAAATTTAGCAAAGCTAACAGCCTCAGGCATGGCGAATATTTCACTTACGATACCAGTTAAACCAACAGCTGGGTAAAAATAATTTTCATTGCCTGTTCCAACTAGAGTAGAAGCCCAATCAGTTCTACCTGCGAAATCAAAATACAACATGTCTTTATACCCCAAAGTCGTATTAATAAACAAACCTTGCTTGATAATATCTCTACCAATTACTGAATTGACTAGAACCACTGGTGGAAGATTTTGAAAAGAATATTCATTTGCAAATAACAATCCATTAGTTCCTGTATTTACGTTTACACCTTTGCCATAGATAGTCCTTTGGTAACTTGTACCTCCAATTACACCCAAGCTAAAATCTCCAAAATTATCATTGTACTTTAAAATAGCATCAGTATAAGAAATCTGATCAGTTGTTTTATTGTAATCCCACCTACCATTAGGATGAATGTTGGTGGTATTTCCCCCAGACGCATATTGAGTCTCATTTTGCTTATCTGCAAAATCAATATTACCTCTTATAGATAAACTGATTTTGTCAGAAATTTCATAATCCAAGTTAAGGCTACTGATCACACGCTTGGTCTTGATAACACCATCTTGTCCTGAAAGGATAAACGAAGGATTTGACTGCTGATGGTCAGTCACGAACCAGTTCATTTCTTCAACATTCCTGTCCGGATTTGTGAATGTAGGGTTTTCTTTGAAATAATTGTAATCCTTTAACCCTAGCGAACGATCATATTCTGCGCCATCCAGTGTTTTTTGAGGGTAAGCCCCATTTCTTGGAAACCTGTAGAGGCCAGTCAAGGCATTTAAATAGTACCCTGCGGAAGGTCTGTTTTTAGATTTTTCAGAAGCTAACATTACGCTAGAACTGATCTTTAACTTATCGTTCAACAACTTTGTTGATTGCTTAAACGTGAAATTATTCCTGCCATAAGAATTATTAGTCATAATACCAGTTGCACTCACATTGGCATAAGAAAAATAGGTCTGGGTTTTATCAGTACCACCACTAATTGAAACTGAATTGATTTTATTAATACCAGTCCTGAAAAAGTCATCAACATAATTGTCGGCGTAGTTTCCTGGATTAGTATCCCAACTTTCCTTGATACCATCTACTGCTCCATACTTGTACTGCAATTCAGGCTTGAGTAATACGCTTTCGAAGGTAATTCCAGAACTAAAGTTCACTTTTGCAACTCCACTTTTCCCTTTTTTCGTGGTGATTAGTACAACCCCGTATGCTCCAGCACTACCATAAAGTGCTGCCGCATTAGATCCTTTCAGAATACTGATACTTTCAATGTCATCTGGGTTAATTTGAGACATGCCATCTCCTCCATCAACACCACCCCACATGCCAGGTTGTCCTCCTCTGTTATTGGCCATTGGAATACCATCTATTACAAATAGTGGTTGACTATCTCCGGTTAAAGACTTATCACCTCTCAATAGCACTCTTGTTGATCCACCAGGCCCGCCAGAACTCTTCTTGATTTCTACACCAGCAGTTCTTCCTGAAAGACTGTTCAAGAAATTAATGTCTCTTGCTTTGGTGATCTCTTCACCGTCAACAGTTTGTTGTGCATAAGTCAATGTACTGGCCTCTCTTTCGATACCCAATGCAGTTACAACAAGCTCATCAAGCTGTCGAGCATCCAATTCCATATTCACATTGATCGATATTTGATTGCCAACTGTTATTTCTTGAGCGATGTAACCCACATAACTGAATACTAGAATGGAAGATGCATCTGGTACAGAGATCTTGAAATTCCCTTCAATATCGGTTAATGCACCTTGAGCAAGACCTTTTACAGTTATATTCACGCCTGGCAGTCCTTGAGAACTTTCGTCAACAACTTTTCCCGAAATATTGATGTCAGCAATTTCTTCCGCGACAGGTTTTTGTGTGCGATTTCCTTTTTTTGTTACGGAAATAGTATTGTTGATCATTCTGAACTTAAGATTCGTGTCTTTTGAAATGTTTTTTAGAATCTTGTTCAATCCTTCCTTTTTGTAATCAAAAGAAAGCTTTTCATTTTTGGATAATATTTGTTTGTTGTACCCAAATATGAATTCGGTTTTCTCTTCCAACTTTTCAAAGATTTCTTCCAAAGTAGCTTTCTCTACATTGATGGTTACTTTGACATTTTCCAGTCTCTGACTGTTGGAGTTCTCTGCTACGAGCAGTTGCATTGCTACAACCTGCACTAAAAACATGTAAAACGCTCTTTTAGATATAGCAATCAATAGATTAAGTAATTTTAAATACATAAATTTGTAATGATTGTGTGAAACAATTATTTAAGTAAGATCCGGGTCTGGTACGAACAGATTCGGGTCTTTTTTTGAATATACCGAAGTACATTCAATTTCGTATGTCACATAAGCTGTAGTATTACTAGGATGTGTTGTGCATAATGATTTTGTTTAATTTTTACATATACCGCCAGAGATTACTACTTCCTTATTGTCTGCAATTCGGTAGTCGATACCCTGAATAAATTTTAAGCTTTTCAATACATTTTCAAGACTTTCATTTTTATAACTACTGCGAAGGATTAAGCATTCCTTTATGCTTGATTTTTCGAAAGTAATTTTAACATCATACCACCTTTCTAAGATGTCGGCAGCTTCCCTCATCGACACATGATCAAAGACTATGGTATTGTTTTTCCACGAAATAACCTTTTCCAATTCAATATTGGATTTTGTTAATTTATTTGAAACAAGATCAATGTAACCTTGTTCTTCAGGAAGCAATAGAATGCTTTCTGACGTCAATTTTTCATACTGATTGGTACTGACTTTCACTTTGCCAGTAACTACTGTAACTACAGACTTCTTCTTTTCGAATGCCCTAACGTTAAATGATGTTCCTAATACTTCAGTGGTCAATTTTTTGGTTTTGACAATGAAAGGTTTATCTGGATTTTCTGTTACTTCGAAAAAAGCTTCTCCTACCAGTTCAACTTCTCTTGTATAGTTTGTGAATTTTTCAGGAAACACAAGAGTGCTTTCAGAATTGAGTTTAACCTTGGTTCCGTCAGCCAATACAATGGAATATTTTTGACCCTTACCTGCTTTTCTTATGATTGTTGATACTTCCGACTTGTCTACCTCTTTGTGATCATTACTGTAAACCAAAATGCTTAGAACGAGAAGTGCCGAAATGGAAGCAGCCACTAATAATGAGGCTGATGAGATAAACTT
>CAXBNB010000532.1:0-3743 GCA_963976505.1 uncultured Reichenbachiellaceae bacterium | reverse complement strand
CCAATGGTGAGGCCTGTTTTTCTACCCAGATAAATCGCCAACACTTCAGTGCCATCCAATACTGCCCCACCTCTCACCGACAATCCAATTCCTGCTCCAAGAAAAAAGCCACCAAATACCGCCACCAGCAGTTTGTCCGAAGTGATGATAGGATAGTCAATAAATTCCAACGCCAGAGCCAGACCGATAATGGCAATGATACTTTTGACGACAAAAGCCTTGCCGATTTGAAAATACCCAAGGATGATGAAAGGGATGTTGAACAGTACTATGAGCACCGATAAAGGCTGATTAGTCAATGCCCTTGCCAAAAGGGAGATGCCGGTAACCCCACCGTCTATAAAGTCATTGGGCAATAGAAAACTATTGAGGCCGAAACCTGCTGAAAGAATGCCCAGAGAGATGAATATAGAATCTTTGAACAAATACACTGCTGTGACCTTAAGCTTGCGCATTTGCTTAGCCATTGCATAGTTGCTAATGGTGTCCGTAGTTTTTTTCTGCAGACCTTTTTTTACGTTTTCTATTATTATTTGCTGAAACAGTGGGTTCATATATTACTTAGGAGAAAAATGATTTTTTGAATGATTCGGTAATTTACTTCAAATAATTGAGGTATAGAGTGAATTATACGGGATCAGCAATAAAAAAATGGCATGAGGTAATTTGATATGGATGCCCATTTATTACCTTCGCAGTTCCATATTACTATGGCAAAAATAGGAACAGATATAGACCATGCTGCGGCATTATTGAGAGAAGGAAAGCTCGTGGGCATTCCTACGGAAACCGTTTACGGTTTGGCTGGAAATGCCTTGGATGAACATGCCATCTTGAAGATTTTCGAAGTAAAAAGAAGGCCAGCCACTGTGCCATTGATTGCGCAAACCAGCTCACTGGAAAAAGCAAAGGGTTTTGTAGAGCACTTTTCGAAGGAGGCACTGTTGCTAACCGAAAAGTTCTGGCCCGGAGCACTTACTCTGGTGATGAAGAAATCGGCATTGATCCCGGACCTCATGACCAGTGGGGGAGATACCGTTGGTATCCGCATTCCCGATCACGCCATGACGCTACAGCTGCTTTCCAAATTGGATTTTCCGCTGGCTGTACCTAGCGCCAACATACATGGACAAAAAAGCCCAATGACGGCAGAGGAAGTAAATGAACAGATTGGTGATCAGATTGAGTACATACTCGATGGCGGCAAGTGTGCGGTAGGTTTTGAATCCACCATCGTAAGTTTTAGCGATGGATTGCCTGTCATACTCAGGCAAGGGGCGCTTTCCAAAGAAAATATAGAATCAACAATCAATAATACCATAAATTCGCAGCAGGTTTAGATCGTGTTGCAAACCAATTAAATTGATAAAGAGAAATGAGAAAACTTGATGATTACAATTTTGCCGGAAAAAAGGCATTGATTAGGGTCGATTTTAATGTGCCCTTGAACGAAAAATTTGAAATAACTGATTTTACAAGAATAAAAGCAGCTACTCCTACTATAAAGAAAATATTGGCTGACGGTGGATCGGCTATATTGATGAGCCACTTGGGCAGACCCAAAACCGGCCCTGAAGATAAATTTTCTCTTCGTCATTTGGTGGATGCGCTTTCTGAGCGGTTTGGAGTAAAAGTGAAATTCGCAACTGACTGTATCGGAGCAGATGCTACTGAGCTGGCAGCAGGCTTAAAGCCGGGTGAAGTATTGTTGTTGGAAAATCTTAGGTTTTATACCGAAGAGACCAAGGGAGACGAAGGGTTTTCTGAAAAGCTTTCCAAACTGGGAGATGTCTATGTGAACGATGCATTTGGTACCGCGCATAGAGCCCACGCCTCTACTACCATAGTGGCAAAGTATTTTGACGACAAAATCTGTGGCTATGTGATGCAAGCAGAGTTGGAAAATGCTGAAAAAGTATTGAACACTCCTGTGAGGCCTTTCACAGCCATCATGGGAGGAGCCAAAGTATCGGACAAAATCATGATCATAGAAAAGCTGTTGGACAAAGTAGACAACCTCATCATAGGAGGTGGCATGTCTTATACTTTCTCCAAAGCCACTGGCGGATCGATTGGAAACTCGCTTTGTGAAGATGACAAAATGGAATTGACACTGGAGCTGGTGAAAAAAGCAGCAGACAAAGGAGTGAAACTTTACTTGCCAGTGGATAACCTGATCGCAGATGACTTTAGCAATGATGCCAATACTCAGGTGGTGAACAAAGGCGAGATTCCTGACGGATGGGAAGGACTGGACATTGGTCCGGAAACCAAAAAGATCTTCAGTGAAGTAGTAGCCAACTCAAAAACCATCCTTTGGAATGGGCCTATGGGCGTATTTGAGTTTGAAACCTTCGAAAAAGGCACAGTGGCTATCGCTGAGGCGGTAGTAGCAGCCACCAACAACGGTGGATTCTCCTTGATCGGCGGTGGCGATTCTGCCTCAGCCATCAACAACCTGGGCTATGGAGACCAAGTGTCTTATGTATCCACAGGCGGAGGAGCTTTGCTAGAGTATATGGAAGGCAGGGTATTGCCGGGCGTAACAGCATTGCAAGACTAACCGCTCACAAAACATCATACCTTAAAAGGTGTGTCCTATTCCAGGGCACACCTTTTTTTTATGTCCAGATAATAACTTCGGAAATAGTTGTTATTTTTAGGGGACAATAAATGCGCTACTGACCTTTAATGGTTGGTATGAAAAAGCACAGTGCAAGTATGTTGCACTGTGCGACATGCTCAAATGTTCTCAGCCATAATTTACCATATGAAGACCTCTACAAATTCATACTTTTTTGTGCCACTTTTCCCGAATCCATTTAAGAGATTTGAAGTGGACTCTCAGCGAAGGTTAAGGATTTACGGAATTACTGGTGAAAAAGAAAACATAGATCTCAATGGACTATCATCAAAAACTTGGTTCAAGTTTTTACCAAATTATGTCTGTGGAACTGGAAACTTAGTTTTAACAGGATCATCAGTTGGGTCTTCTGAATTAACACTTAGAAATCTATATAGCGTCAGAACTTTTAGGAGAGCATTGGATGGTGTACTTCCCGAAAAATCGCACAATCAGCCTGAAGTGCAAGTGGAACCCCCGGTAAAGAGGGACTTAAATGATAATGATATCCAAAAGAATGAAGTCTTATATTTTCCTCATATTCCCAAGACAATAAAGGTGTTACTGGAATCTCACGAACCAGAGAACTTCAAGTTCAAGGTTATGGAATTCAAGGTCAACGAGGGTGATTTTGTTTTTAAACATGATGTAATTGGGAATTGGGGAAAGATAGAATTAACAGCTCCATTCGACGGAAAAGTAATCTCTCTAGGAAGTAAGGAAACTGGAACATATGACTGGCCTAATGCCACAAAGTCATCTGATATGATAGAACATTCGAATCGGCAGGATGTGAAGAAATTCTATGCTTTTGCAATTAATCCTTCTAAAGAAGTTCACCTACATGGTAGGAATAAGACATTTGGAGTTCGCTGGGCTTTTAATCATGGTGAAGTTTGGTTAGATATGAAACGATCTATTGGATACACATTCTATACTTACATTGATATGGCTGTATACCATCTGAAAGATCCAAATAATGGCTTGGAAGTCCCTAGTAACTTGAAGGAAGACGATGATTTCAGGGAACAACTGATGGGGTACTGGTCGCTGATTAACAATGGTGACGCATACAATCCAAAACATAAAGACAAAAACGGCTGAGAACAGACACTATCAT
>CAXBNB010000531.1:0-3744 GCA_963976505.1 uncultured Reichenbachiellaceae bacterium | reverse complement strand
ATGACTACTTCCATTCAAGTTATCAGCACTCACTGCTACCTTTCCTGTTGCTACAGCTACCTTAATGGCATTGGAAGCAGCGTATGATTTAATATTGAAACTGGTTCCTAAAACCCTAGTTTTGAGATTGCCTGTAGTAATGGTAAATGGTCTGGAGGGGTCTCTAGCCACTTCGAAATACGCTTCTCCTTCCAATTGAACTTCTCTCGAAGTTGCTGAAAATGTTTCAGGAAATAATAGCTTGCTGTTGGAGTTTAATTTAATTCTCGTACCATCTGTCAAAGTGATCGTTGATTTCTGACCAACAGGACAAAACTTTTCAATCATTTTAATCGCTGCATTCTCTGATATCTCTTTTTGATTTGATATTTCTGAAGTCGAATTCAACAGCACAGATACCGCCAACACAATAGCAATCGAAGCTGCCACTGCCATTTTATAAGCGCCAAACTTTCTTACCCGTGATTCTTTTCCATCCTTTGCAATCACCCCTTTTTCAATCTTCTTCCATAAATGCCGCACCTCTTCGTTTGCTGGTAAAGATTCTTTGACTCCCGTAGAAAGAATAAGTGTTCTCGCTTTGTCTATTTCAGATTTCTTTTCTGGGTTTTGCTCTACCCACTCATCCCAAAACAGTTCACTTTCACGATTTTCCTTTTTTACCCAAGCACAAAACCCAGGATCTTCCAAAAAATCTTCAACTGTATAATTACTGTACATAAATTCACATATTAATGTAATGACATAGTATGTCTAATAGAGTGAATACATATAATGATTTTTTGTACTCACTTTTTTTAATAAAAAAATAAAAAAGAATGAAAAATGCCCTAAATATCACCTGAGGCAACAAAAATATCGACTTTTCTCGCGAAGATTTTTAGATCAGGATTGAAGAAAATATTAGGAGCTGGGAAAATTGCTTTCTAAGCAATAGAAGCGACTTGTGCATCAGGTTTCTAGCTGATTGGTAATTGATGGCCATTACATCGGCTATCTCTTCATAGCCCAATCCACAGTGATATTTTAGGTATATCACCTCCTGTTGCTTTTTCGTGAGCTTGTTCAGTTCGGTGGAAAGTTTATTGATCAGTTCAGTACTGTCTTCATCGTTGATGAGTTGTTCCTCTGAACTAAACTCTATGTTGAAGTCATATTTTTCTATTTCGAAATTGCGATCTATTCTTATATGATTTTTCGAAGTAACGCGAATCATTCTCCGTCTAAGTGAGGTCAGCAAGTATGGCCTTATTGCATCAGTATCTCCGATGATAAACCTTCTTTCCCAAAGGGTCATGAACAATTCTTGAATGCAATCTTCTATTACTTCTCTGTTCTTACTGAATTTGCCTCCATACAAATAAAGAACTTTTATATGCTGGTTATAGATCAGTTTGAGTGCCTGATTGTCACTTTTCTTTAGCCTTTGCCAAATTTCCACATCGGAAATCCCTTCTGCGGAGTGATGAATAGTGGAGTACGCTTCCATAGTTAATGAAACAACTAAACAAATATAATGACTTTGGTAATATCTATTGCATTTAGCACAAATCTAAAACTACCAACAAAGCCGAATTTGGAAACACCTATTCTAACGACATGGAAAGATTTTTTTACTCAAATTCCGGATTACAAACTGGGTTAAATGATCATTCTGCCAAGTAATAAAAGAACCCATCCTCTGCTCCTATCAATAAATTGGGTTTGCCATCCTTATCCCAATCCACGATGGTAGGACTGGTAGAATGACCTGCAAGTTTTCTGTCATGCAAATTGCCTTTGTTTTTGAAAGTATTTCCTCCAACATTCTCATACAATTCAGTATTCTTACTGTTGGCCAACAAATCCAAATCACCATCACCATCCCAGTCGGCAAAAGCAAGCTTACGACGGCCACTGCTTCCAGCTTCTCTCTTGTTCAATCGCAAAAGACCACTTCCTCCATCTACATCTGAGTCTTTGAAGATTCTTTGTCCGGGCTTTAGGTACAATTTCTTTTTCTTTTTGAATCGTTCGAAAAACGATAAATACCCTTCGTGATCAAGCATTACCAAATCCATCAGACCATCTTTGTTCCAATCTATGGCATAAGGTGTGGTCCTCCACTGAGTAGATAATTCATCTTTTTCAGGATTCCACCAGTTCCAGGCTGGCTTAGGCACTTTATTGCCCATCCAATCCATTTTCACTCCTCCCATGGCAGTAAGCTTGGGTGCTCCCTTCGTTCCAATATTTTTATACCATTCTACCTTGCCCCAAATGGCGTTGACTATTATATCTTTCAATCCATCGCCATCCCAATCTGCCACTGTTAAGGTAGTGTATCCCCATTTGCGCTCACATGGTCCTTGTATCGATCCGTTTATGCCAGCCATGATTCGAATTACTTCTCCATCAGATTTCAAGTATTGAGGCTCGCTCCAGTCTGGCATGGCAGCTCCATCGAGGTTTTCGATATAGCTAATGTACCCAGCAGAATTTCCACAGATCAAATCCTCGTCACCGTCTTCATCCCAATCCACACTAAAAGGTGTAACGAGCGCTCCAAATTTCACATTATCTCTTTTTTGTTGGATGTAAACCGGAGACTTAAATACGGGCATATTACTTTCTACTTTTCCAGTATTCTCTATCAATACTACCCTTCCATCTTCATCTCCTACGATCAAATCAATCTTACCATTGCCATTCCAATCAAGTGCCACTGGTCGCATCATTTCCAAATCCATCTGTATGATTCCGGAATCATTTTTCAGAAACTTCCCTTCGGCATATTTAGGGTTTTCACGGCTGCCAATATTTTCAAACCAACTAAACTGATCCACAAACTCACCACAAATAATATCCAAATCACCATCCCCATCGAAATCAGCCATATTAGGAGCAGTATTGCCATACACGTCAATGGGGTCATCGCCTGCATTGATCTTTCCTTTATTGATGTATTTTCCATTCTCGTTGATCAGCAGGAATAAATAACCTCTCAAATCTCCATTAGTCCATACTCCTTTATCATTAAATGCATTGTCCCAGCCATATTCACTCCAGTCGTCTATGCCCACAATCAAATCCAGGTCTCCATCATTTTCATAATCCACATACTTCCAGTCATTGAAACGTTTTTTAGGAATCTCCTTCAATATATCAGAAGCATTAAAAATTCCTACTGGACGGGTATAACCATACTTTCTAAAATTCTCAAATTCAACTCCTGATCCCAACACTCTCGGTTCTCCATCCACATAGGAAATGCAAGTGTTTTTCATACCATCTCCTATTCTTACCGCCTTATTGAAAACAGGATTCCCATTTTCATCCTTTGAGACATTTTCGAAATAGAAAGTACCATTGTATGGCACATCGGTACAGGACACTACCAAATCAATATCTCCATCTTCATCGTAATCCATTGGCAATGGATTGGCCCATAGGCCTACGGCCAGATCAGTGGTTAATTCCGCATCCTTGTACTTCAACCTCACCAATCCGTCTCCATTGGTTTGACCATGCGTTTGAAAGAAAAACAAAGAACATAATATCAATAAACTGAATTTCATTTTTGTGTGCGTTTAATAGTTTTTAAAAATAGTATGGCTCTTCTGATTTTTAATAAAGATTTAAAAATTCAAATACTTCATTACTGCCTTATCTCCTTTGAGGGCATTCTTTGGCAATGGGTGTTTGTCGTTAAATACCTTTAAATCATCTTTGGGTAAAATAGTGACAAAGCCTTCATCGTAACCA
>CAXBNB010000530.1:0-3750 GCA_963976505.1 uncultured Reichenbachiellaceae bacterium | reverse complement strand
AATAATGGAGGATTTTGTCTATTCCTACTACCTTCAACCCTAATCGATACATGCGGAAACACAGGTCGTAATCCTCCGGATAAACGATAGGGTCAAAAGCACCCACGGCATCAAAATCTTCCTTATGTATGATCCAACAGTGGGAAGGGATGACGCATTCCTGATAAATTTCCTGATAATGTGTACTTGTTTTGGCTACCTGATTCAACCATTTTTCATAACGAAGGAATCCGTCCCCGACCACACCTTCATCGACAAAATGCTGAGTACCTCCGGCTATTACAGTTCCTTTTCCATGTTTTTTCCATTCATCTACCAATACCTCAAGTTTGTAGTCCGGCATTTTATCATCCGAGTCCATTCTATTGATCAGTGTGCCTTTTACCTGAGCATAACCCTCCTGTAAAGTAGGGATGAGTTTGTGTCCAACACTGTTAAAAACCCTGATTCTGGCATCCTTTTCCGCATACTCTTGCAAAATGGCTGGGGTTTCATCACTTGAATGATCATTCACCGCGATCAACTCCCAATGTGGATACGATTGGGCAATAACCGAATCGATACAGTCGTGTAGGTAAGGTGCAGTGTCTTTCACTGCCATAATGATGGATACTAAAGGTTGGTCATTCATTGTAGTCAGGAGCGATTCCAGCTGTTAGGTAGGTTCTTTGTTATTTCTATGTTTTCGAATTGCTGGCTTGGTTGATGCCCATTAGTTTTTACCCAGTTGGCCATTTTAGAAAGTCCCTCATGTAGGCTTGTGAATTGCTTTGGTTTAAATACCTTTTTGAACTTAGAGTGATCAGCATAGGAGTGAAGTACCTCTTTGCGTTGTTCTAGTTTGTTTATTTCTATTTTCGTTCCCATGGCACCATTCACAGCTTCTGCCAGTTCTTGAACGGTATGCACTGAGTCATTCCCTATGTTGAAAGTTTGGTTGATTGCTTCAGAGACATTTACCGCGTTTGCAATGTATGGAGCCACATCATCAACATAAGTAAAAGACCTGCTTTGCTGCCCATCTCCAAAAATGGTGAGTGGCTGTTTGGCCATGATTTGGTTCATGAAAATACCCACCACATTGCGGTATTTGTCAGCGATATTTTGATTGATGCCATACACATTGTGAGGTCTAAAAACCACATAGTCTAAACCGAACATATCATGCGCATTTTGCAGGTCCATTTCTACTGCATACTTGGCGATCCCATAAGGATCTTCGGGCTGAGGCGTATTGGACTCATGCATTGGTAGTATGTTAGTACCATACACCGCAATGGACGAAGTAAACACAAAACACTTTACCTCATGGTTTACGGATGCATTGATCAGGTTAATGCTTCCCATCAGGTTGTTTTCATAATTGAATCTCCTGATAAAGTGACTCAACCCTTCAGCGGCATAGGCGGCCAGATGATAGACATAAGTGAACTTGTGTTTTTCGAATAACTCGTTTACCAGACTTTCATCGGTTATTGAACCAACATACAACCTGACTGATGGGTGAACGTTTTTTTTCGCCCCGCCAGAAAGGTTGTCTAGTACGATTACATTGTGACCATGACCAATGAGGTGATTGGTGACATGAGATCCGATAAAGCCTGCACCGCCGGTAACCAGTGAAGTTGGCTCTAAAACATTGGCGAGTCGTTCTTCAAGTCAAGATTAAGGTTTTATTCATTTCCGAATACTTATCCATACCACATTTTAGCAATTAGGACTCTAAATCTATCAGAAGGATTTCTTAAATTGTGCCATTAAATTGAAAGCAAACTAAAAACCTTACTATGACAAGTAGAAGAAAATTTATCAAAACAAGTTCTTTGATGGCAGCTGGGGCGATGATAGCACCAATGGCATGCAGCTCAAAAAAACAGGGAGAGCAATCAGCGGAGACGGTAAAAGCGGCAGCACCTGAAATTATGCCTAAGGAAATGGGAGTGCAGGCTTATTCTGTAAGAGACGCGCTAAAAGAGGACTTTGCAGGATCTATGAAAAAGATTGCTGACATTGGATATAAATTTATTGAAGGATATGGCTTAGGCCTGGATGGTCAATTGTATGGCATGGCTCCCTCTGAATACAGTAAAATAGTAAGTGATTTGGGAATGGAATTGGTTTCTTGTCACAGCTCATATTTCACAGCAGATCAAGCTCCGAAAGTGATAGAAGCATCACAAGAAGCTGGATTGAAGCATTTGGTTATTCCTTATTTGGGTGATGAGTTGAGAGGTGACTACCGTAAAGTGGCAGAGAACCTAAATCAAGTAGGTGAATTGTTCAAAGGCACAGGGGTAACTTTTGGTTACCACAACCATGCTTTTGAATTTGAAAAAAGCAACGGTGAAATTCCATTGGAAATAATGTTGGAAAACACTGATCCTGAACTGGTTTCATTTGAGGCAGATTTGTATTGGGTGAAAAAAGGAGGGTACGAACCGTTAGACCTGATCAACAAGTATCCAGGAAGATTTAGCCTTTTTCATGTGAAAGATGCCAATGCCAATTTAGATCAAACTACTGTAGGAGAGGGTATTATCGACTTTCAATCCATTTTTAATCAAAAAGACAAAGCCGGATTGGAATATTACTTTGTAGAAGATGAGCGTACCGACGATCCTTTTGGTAATTTGACTAAAGCTTATAAGCACATCAATACTTTAACGATTTAAGTGTTGGTCAATATTTAGAGGTTGTCTCAAAAGGGTTAAACAGTTGCCGGACTTGTTCCGGTATCCCTTTGAAAACACAGCAATATCTGTTTCTAGGACTGATCCCAGAATACTTGTCTTACGACAGTCAGGAATCTTGGAATTATCTGACTTTTGAGACAGCCTCATTACTTTTTTTAATAACTTTAATTTTCATACAATAAGCTAATTTTAGTTTTCATTTATCGATTTGCTGAGGGTAATAAAAGTATGGGTTCTAGACGAAAATTTATTAGGCACACTGGTCTTGGTCTTGGGTCTTTACTCGTTTCTCCTAATATAGCAGAAAGCAAGCCTTCATTAAAAGGAAATATAAAGCAGGTGGTAGCCGCCTGGCCTTTTATGGCTGCTGGACCAAAATGGAGTCCTGAAGAGTTTTTAACCCAATGCCAATCTTTAGGTGTGTCTGGAGTTGAACTTTTCCCAGTAGAGAAGTGGGCTCTGTTGAAAGAATTAAACATGGTATGTGCCGCTACCAAAACTCATACATTTGTTCGTGGGATGAACAACAAGAACCATCATGCGGAGTGTTTTAATGCCCTTGAAAAGGCCATAAATGTCACCTCTGCTGCGGGATTTCCAAACGTAATGACTTTTACTGGATTGATTGATACCTCAATGGAAAAAAACGGCAGTAAAGTCTCACCTGAAGAAGGAATAAAAAATTGCATTGAAGGGTATAAAAAAATGGCTAGAATAGCCGAAAAAAAACAAGTGTCAATGGTACTTGAACCATTAAATTCTATTGTTACAGAAAACATGAAAGGACACCCCGGCTACCAAGGGGATCACCTGGAAATCTGTATGGAAATAATCAAATCAGTGAGTTCCCCATCTCTAAGACTGCTTTTTGATGTGTATCACATTCAAATTATGGACGGAAATATTATTGACAATATCAATAAGTATATGGAGTACATTGGTCATGTTCAAGTAGCTGGAGTTCCAGGTCGTGGTAGTATTGGAGAGCAGCAAGAAATAAACTATCGTTTTATAATGAAAACCCTTCTTAAGAATGGTTACAAAGGTTATGTGGGGC
>CAXBNB010000529.1:0-3755 GCA_963976505.1 uncultured Reichenbachiellaceae bacterium | reverse complement strand
TCTGCAAATTTAGCAGAATTGGTTGTTATTTACATTTTAAATAAGAATTCAATAAAAAATCCTTAAAAAATTACAACTATTTCAGTTTTCTTATTTTGAACTAAAAAAATGTCATAATTTTTGTTTTTTATCCCAGTCAATTTTTCATTTTGGTAATAAAATGTATCCTTATCCTCTATAATTGGTCACCAATTTCACTTTCTGGTTTTTTTACTGCGAATTATATGATAAATTCGACAGCTAAAACGAAACACTTACAAACTACTATAAACTATGGGAAAGGATTCAGTAACCTATGACGCGATCGTCATTGGTAGTGGAATAAGCGGAGGATGGGCCGCCAAAGAATTGTGTGAAAAAGGCCTCAAAACATTGGTTTTGGAGCGGGGACGCAATGTAGAACACATCAAGGATTACCCTACTATGAATATGGATCCATGGGATTTTGAGCATAGGGGACAAGCTACTAAAGCCGCTCTATTGAGGCAACCCAAGCAAGCAAGAACGGGATATACAACCAATCCAGCACATAGCCATTGGTTTGTGGACGACATGGAGCACCCTTACAACGAAGTAGAGGGCAAACGATTTGACTGGATGCGTGGATATCATGTTGGCGGCAGGTCTATTACTTGGGGAAAGCAAAGTTACCGTTTGACTGACCTTGATTTTAAAGCGAATGCAAAGGATGGAATCGCCGTAGATTGGCCAGTGAGGTACAAAGATATTTCTCCATGGTACGACTATGTAGAGCAACATATAGGTGTGAGTGGTCAGAATCTAGGATCACGCCTACCGCATTTTCCTGATGGCAAATACTTGCCCCCAATGGAGCTGAATTGTGTTGAAAAGAATTTGCAGAGTAGTATCGACAAGAATTTTACAGACCGTTTACTCACCATCGGTCGAGTAGCGCATCTTACTGGAGACAAAAACTTTAAAGGTCGAGGGAAATGCCAATTCAGAAACCGTTGCATGCGTGGCTGTCCTTATGGTGGCTACTTTAGTAGTCAGGCATCTACCTTGCCTTATGCAGTAGATTCAGGAAACATGACCTTGCGGCCTCACTCTATCGTACATTCATTGATTTATGATGATAAGATAGGAAAAGCTACAGGTGTAAGGGTGATAGATTCCGAAACTAAAGAAGAATTCGAATACTTTGCCAAAGTAATATTCAGCTGTGCTTCTACAGTGGCCTCAACCTCTATTTTGTTAAACTCAAAATCTGAAAGATTTCCTAATGGGATGGGCAATGATTCAGGAGAACTTGGTCACAATATGATGGACCACCAGTTGGGAGTAGGTGCATCAGCGAAAGTGGATGGATTTGAAGATCAGTACTACACGGGCCGTAGGCCAAATGGATTTTATATTCCTAGATTCAGGAATTTACCCGATCAAAACAGCAACCATGATTTTATCCGAGGTTATGGATACCAAGGAGGAGCAAGCAGAGAAAATTGGACGAGGAGTATCAGGGAAATGTCAATAGGAGTACAGCTAAAAGAAGAGCTTACCAAACCAGGGCCATGGAGAATAGGTATGATGGGATTTGGTGAGATTCTACCCAATCATGACAACAAGATGTACTTGGACGAAACCAAAAAAGACAAATGGGGCTTGCCTACTGTCACTTTCGATACCGAATTGAAAGAGAACGAATTAAACATGAGAAAGGACATAAAAGAAAACGCCATGGAAATGCTGTCTTCTGCCGGATACAAAGATGTACAAGGCTTTGACAATGAAACTGGTATAGGCCTTGGCATTCATGAAATGGGAACAGCCAGAATGGGTCGTGATCCGAAAACCTCCGTGCTCAATGGATACAATCAGATACATGCAGTGCCGAATGTTTTTGTGACTGACGGGTCTTTTATGACTTCCGCAGCATGCCACAATCCTTCATTGGGATATATGGCCTTTACCGCTAGGGCGGCAAATTACGCAGTTGATCAATTGAAAAAGAAAAAATTGTAAAATGATGGATAGAAGAAAAGCATTAAAGTCGATCACACTTTCCACCGGGATAGTTATTTCATCAGGTACACTGATGACCATGTTGCAATCATGTCAGGAAAAAGACAGCATCACGTGGGTGCCACAGTTTTTGAGTGAGCAAGAAGCCGTCACAATCAGTGAGTTGTCCAATATTATCTTTCCCGCTGATAAAATGCCAGGAGCACTTGATGTAGGAGTGCCTCAACTCATAGACCTTATGATGAAGGATGTTTTTGAAGACAAAGACAATGAAAAATACAGACAAGGACTGAAGGTATTTTCAAGTCAATTCAAAAAGGAAAATGGAGTTGAATTTCATGAAGGAAGCCAGGAAAAACAGCAGGCATTCGTAGAAAAACTATACAATCTTTCGGAGGATGAAACCGAAGAAGTGTTGAGTTTGGTAAGAAAATCGAATGCACCTTCGGGGCAGGAGGATAAATATTTTATGTATAGCTTCTTGGTGGATCACCGCAAGCTTACCATCAATTACTATTTCACTTCCGAAAAAGTAGGTGAAGAGATATTGAGTTATGACCCTGTACCGGGGCGACAAGAAGGGTGCGTTCCTGTGGAACAAGTTGGAAATGTTTGGTCATTATAAAAATTAGAAAAGAATATGAATTTATTAAATCGTTGGGCGACATTATTGGTAGTCCTAGTAATGGTGTCGTGTAGTAGCAAACCTACCACGGAAAAAGCACCAGTAGCAAAGCAAACAGTAAAAGCGACCCTAGTATCGGGAGACAATCTGCTGAGTAGTGATGAAAGAAATAACGGGTGGATGTTGTTGTTTGATGGTAAAAGTACCAAGGGATGGAGGGGATTCAATAAGGATCACTTTCCTAAAAACTGGGAAGTCGTTGACGGCACCTTGCACATGAAAGGAAAAGACATGACAGCAGACGAAAAAGCTGATCGTGCTGACCTTATTTATGACAAGGAATTCGAAAATTTTATTTTCAGACTGGAATGGAAAATATCAGAAGGGGGCAACTCCGGCATATTTTATATGGGCAAAGAAGGAATGGATAAAATATACAAAACCGCCCCGGAGATGCAAGTCTTGGATAACGACAAACACCCTGATGCGAAAAAAGGAAAAGATGGCAACAGAAAGGCCGGTTCTCTGTATGACCTGATCCCTGCCAGCCCACAAAATGTGAAAGCAGTGGGAGAATGGAATGAAGTGGAAATCACCATCAACAACAGGGAGGTGACCCACAAACAAAATGGAGTGGTCGTGGTGCAATATACTTTGGACAGTCCTGAGTGGAAGGAAATGGTAGCAGTAAGCAAGTTTCCAAAGTTGAACCCTGACTGGGCCAATGTGCCTACCAAAGGTGTGATCGGTTTGCAAGACCATAGTGACCATGTATGGTTTCGCAACTTGCGTATCAAAGAATTATAATATAGAGGCTTTTTTAGAGGGGTAACCTCATTGCCGGGCCTGTCCCGGCACCCCTCTGAAAAGGCATCAAGTGCCATTTCTCGCACAGATTTCATAATACCTTGACTATAGTCATGAACCTTCTAAGACAGCCTCTCCCTAATTTCCCTCAATAAATTGAAGCATCTATCCGGTGTTTGCCTTGTCTTAGTCGAGCTTAAATCATAATAACTTCGGAAATAGTTGTTATTTTTATCAATGAAAATATTGACATAGGTTAAGTATATGCCACTAGTGCATATACTGAATTGTTGTTGTGGGTCATCTGGTTAACCAATTATATTATTATGAAAAAATTACT
>CAXBNB010000528.1:0-3759 GCA_963976505.1 uncultured Reichenbachiellaceae bacterium | reverse complement strand
CCAAAGCTTGTATGGAAGCTTGCTGTGAAAGGGAATGAATCTGTGCCTCCTTTTTCTCAGTTTCATATTTGGTCTGTAGGTCTTCAATAATTTTTACTTTATTTTCTGAAAACAGCGTATCAGCCATATTATAATGCAATTTCAAATATTTGTTGGCAACTTTATATTGGCCTAGGTTTTCAAAGTAGTTGTACTGTCCAATATATGCTTCTTTCAACATTCTAAAGTTTTTTAAAGATTCATAGATCTCTATTGCCTTTGAATTATTTTCTATGGCAGCATTGAAATTTTTTAACCTAAAATAGCTATCTGCCAAAGTAAAGTAGGAGGCTGCTTGGTTGGATGTTTGACCATTCTTTATTGAAAAGTCAAGGGTCTGTTTTATGTATTTTATAGCTTCTGTGTAGTTGCCTAAAATATTATACAAATTTCCCAAACTTCCCTTGGCAATTGCAATTCCTGTTGGATAATTGGCCTTTTCTGAAATCTCCAATGCTTTTTTATAGTACTCTTCAGACTCATCCATTTTCAACAATTCTTGATAAGTCTTGGCTACATAAAAATAATAACCCGCTTTTGATGCACTTGGAGGTTGATTTTTAAGCAGCTCGATATTCTGCAAATGTATTTCCAATGCCTTATCATGCTTTTTGTAGGTACCGTAAATTCTAGCCAGGTTGTTATTGGTGACGATAAGGCTTTTTTTATCATTCATCCCTTGCAAAAGCTCTTTTGCCTTTAATGCATTCTCCAATGCCTTATCTAATTCTCCTTTTACAGTATGGTAAGTGCTCAATGCATTAAGAGAAATTCCGATTCCTCTATCGTATCCTATCTTTTCAGAAATTTGGATGGCTTCTTTTATTAAAGGCAAATTCTGGTTTATGTCTCTGGATGTGTAGTATTTAGTGAAATCAATTAACAGATTCACCCTAATAGTGTCCTCCGTCTTATAAGTTTCTACTAGATTTTTTATGCTATCCAATTCTTGATTTTGTCCGTAGATAAAAGAATTAAGAAAAAGAATAAAAAATATCAATACTATTTTTTGAGAAACATTTGGCTGATTTGACATTGAATATTAGCTGGCGTTGAAGGCATTAAAGATGTGCAAAAATTCTAGAACTATAGGTCAAAGAATGAAAATAGTTTAAGAAAAAGTACAATCTAATCGTGTCTTTTTCTACGATGGAGACAACTGCAAGTAATGTTGGTACAGCTTCATAATTTCTTCAACATAGAGTACTGGTTCCTTACAATGGCAGTATCCAAATTTCACTACATCATCTTTATAATACTTTGACTCGGATTTGAGCAATAAAAAATCGGCAACATTCCCTTCCCAAAGCGTTGTGTCCTTTCCATATTTTTTAGTGAGTCTTACTGCGTCTTGGATATGACCCTGACCAACATTATAGGAAGCCAGTATGAATTTTTGTCTTTCTAAACTATCGGGTATTTCATTTTTCCATATACCCTGTAGCCATTTAATATGCTTCGTGCCTGCTTTTATGTTTTGCACAGGATTTCTCAGGTCTTTTACTCCATATTCGACAGCATTAATTGGCAACAGTTGCATAAGCCCAACAGCTCCTGCCCATGATTCAGCATTGGGATCAAATTTCGACTCTTGCGAGGTTTGTGCAGCTAATAGCTTCCAATCCCACCCAATTTCAGAAGCTGCAATTTTTATCAAACTGTCATAAGGAGAAATGTGGTCACCATGTGTTGAAAAGTAGTCACTTTGAAGTCGTGCTTTACTTTTTAAAGTGCTTCTAAAATATTTGTCATAAATGGTATAATACTCCGGTTTTTTTTTCATCTGATAAATCCACTTGTTCAATACCGAAACGAGTGAATCAGAATTTTTTCTTACTCCCCAAGCTATTTGTTGAGGCAAGCTAATCGGTGTTTTTATGTCAATATTTGGATAGTAACGTGCATTGACAAGCGCAATATCTTCATCGGCCACCGTGTAGTCTATTTCACCATTTGCTACTTTGCGTATAATACCCTCTGTCTCTACATCCGAATACTCTTCAATGATTAAAATGTCTCCACCTATTTCATCCGCCAGGTTTTTCAATCGAGATACATAAGCGGAGCTTTTTCTAACATAGATCTCTTTGCCAATCAACTCAATAGGCGTACGAAGCATTGTACGTTCTATTTCATGAAGTTTCATTTTACGCCAGTTGTCCGGTTTTCGTTGGATGAGCACCTGCCTGACAATATTGTGGTAATCTGTAAACTCTATGCGTTCACGCCGCTCTTTTGTGACTGTAAGGTTATACGCCAAAATATCGCCTTCTCCTCTGTTTAGTTTGTCAAACGCTTCTCCCAAATCAGGAGTAATGTCGAACCGCAACTCAACACCTATCGAATCTGCAAAAATGGAAAGGAGCTCATACTCATAATGGCGGTGATGTAACCTCGCTTTATGATTTTATCTAAATCAAAATCAGCAATGGTTTCGGTAATGTCTTTGCTTTTTGTATTTGCCACATTTCCCTGACCAGATCTTTTGCAGCCTTGCATTACAAGAAAAAGTAAACAAACAAACGTGAATTTTTTCAGAAGAGAGAGGTCGAAAAGACTACAAACCATAAGCAAATTTGATTGGTAACTTCCTTAAGATACATTAGAAATTAGAAACCACCAACACTTTACGCAAGCAAGGTCTTTTTAGATTTTATTATTCTTAAGAAATGAATGAATAAAGGTGGAGCTTTCTTCCTTTTTTTCGATAAATCCCATGTGTCCTGTTTCTGAAAGTAACAAAGCATTTTCTTCATCGATTATTGAAAACATCTGCTCAGACTGAAACAATGGAATCGCATTATCATTTTCCCCAGCAATTATGAATATTGGTTTTTTGAAACTGGACAACACCTTTGTAGTGTCATTTCTGTTTTTCATGGCGAGGCTGTATGCAACAAAAGTTGCTATCGGTGTAATTGCGGCCATTTTATTCAAAATTTTCATTTCCTCCGAAAATTTTGAATGGTTGGCTTTGTGGAATAAGTTGGGAACAAATCCTTTTGAAAAAGCCTCCATTCCATGATGAATTACATGCTCTATTCCTTTTTTTCTTATGGCTTTTTTTTCTTCACTATCAGCATAGGTGGTAGAATGAAAAAGCCCAAAGCCTAAAAGCATGTCGGAATACTTCTCAGCAAAAGACATGATAATATAGCCACCAAGAGAATGGCCTATCATAAACAATTTGAAATTTCCTGTTGTTTCAAAAAGTCATGTAGCAATGTAGCCACAGTATCTAAAGTTAAGTCTGAATTGTTTAGAGGGCTTTGCCCAAATCCGGGAAGGTCAATAGAGATTACCTGATAGTTTTCTGACAACTCTTTTTCTAAATCCTTCCAAATAAAAGAAGTTTCACAAAAACCATGGATAAGTACAATGGGTGTTCCCGAACCAGAAACCTCGTAGTGCATGGGAAATTATACTGGAATGGACTCCACAAT
Organism: uncultured Reichenbachiellaceae bacterium; assembly: GCA_963976505.1. GTDB lineage: Bacteria > Bacteroidota > Bacteroidia > Cytophagales > Cyclobacteriaceae > CAXBNB01. The sequence goes on along the minus strand of CAXBNB010000528.1, from coordinate 277 downwards.
TTTTTTGGCTGACTCAAAAATACTTCTTGAATCAAAACCACTTTCTTCATGAAGTTGGGATTGAGATCCATGTTCGAATATGGCATCTGGAATACCCAGCCTTACAATTTTAGATTGGTAATTGTTATCAGCCATAAACTCTAGAATCGCACTTCCGAAACCTCCCTGCAAACAACCATCTTCTACTGTGATGACATTCTTATACTTTTTGAAAATAGTATGCAGTAGTTTTTCATCGAGTGGTTTGGCAAACCTCATATCAAAATGAGCAGCTTCG
>CAXBNB010000527.1:0-3760 GCA_963976505.1 uncultured Reichenbachiellaceae bacterium | reverse complement strand
AGTAATAAATGAGAATAAAGTTCCAAGAAAAGTAATTGAGCACGAACTTAATTATGTTATAAAAGCTAGTTTTGGATTTGGAGATGTAAACAGTTGCATAATTCTTAAAAAATGGAATGAAAATGGACGATAAAGATATTTATACCAAATTAAAAGTGATCATTGAACCCTACCTTGATGATGAGGTCGATATGGAAGCCCTTTCTCTGGACTCACATTTAATTAATGAATTGAACATAAACTCTGCCCATGTAATTGATATCGTTTTAGACATTGAAAATGAATTTGATATTGAAATCGATGATGATTCTATTATGAAAATGGAAACCATACAAAACGTATTGAATATCATAAAAGAGAAAGCTGCAGAACAAGCATCCTAAATTTAATTTAAGAATTTTGTAAGCGTATGGAATTTCTTAATGAAAAAATTCAAAACTATTCAGAGTTACATACCAGTCCTGAAACAGAATTACTGAGTAAAATAAATAGAGACACCTATACAGATGTATTGACTCCACGAATGTTATCTGGTCAAATGCAAGGTCGGATATTGGCCATGATTTCGAAGATGGTCAACCCCCAAAACATACTTGAAATAGGCACTTTTACAGGTTACTCCGCTATATGCTTGGCTGAGGGATTAAAAAACGATGGTAAACTCGTTACCATAGATATCAATGAAGAGTTGGAAAGCAGAGTTTCTGAGTATTTTGAGGAGGCAGGATTGGCTGATGCCATTGACTATAGAATTGGAAATGCACTGGATATCCTTCCTCAATTGAGTGATCAATTTCAATTGGTATTTATTGATGCTGACAAAGAAAATTATCAAAACTACTACAACCTAATATTAGAGAAAGTGACTTCTGGCGGTTTTATCATAGCCGACAATGTACTTTGGAGTGGAAAGGTATTGGGTGAGCACCCTAAAAAGATGGACAAAGACACACAGGCATTAATAGATTTTAATGCGTTCGTGCAAAAAGACGAAAGAGTTGAAAATGTTTTATTTCCTGTAAGAGATGGATTAATGGTAATCAGGAAAAAATGATCCGAATAATTTTTCTCCTGTTGTTTTTTATGATTTCCGGTTTTAGGTTGGTAGAAGAGGATGTGAAAATCCCCAAAGTACCTTCAGATATGGAGTTTGCTGGCATGAAACTCAAGATTACAGAAGCAGCCAAACGAGACATTCAAAAGGATGTAGATATGCTTCGGAAAAGTCCCAAGTATTTCAATATCAAACTGGATAGAGTTCGGTTATATTTCCCTCTGATAGAAGCAGCACTGAAAGAAGAAGGAATACCTGATGATTTCAAGTATCTATCTGTGCAAGAGAGTGCTTTGATTTCGGATGCAGTTTCTACTTCCGATGCTGTGGGTTTTTGGCAGTTCAAAGATTTTACCGGCAGGGAAGTAGGCTTAAGGATCGATCGCAATATCGATGAAAGAATGAATGTAGTGGCTTCTACTCATGGTGCCGCCAAGTATTTCAAACGACATAATTTCTTTTTCAAAAACTGGGTTTATACAATACTGGCGCACATGACCGGACTGGGTGGAGCGAAGAAGTATGTGGATCCTAAGAAATATGGAGCTGATAAAATGACCATAGATGCTAACACGCACTGGTATGTCAAGCGATTTCTAGCACATAAAATTGCTTTTGAAAAAGAAGTAAAAGGCAGTCATTCAGAAGGAATGAAGCTTGTAGAATACAAAAAAGGACAAGGAAAGACGATCTCTCAAATTGCTAATAATTTGGATGTTGATGAGGAACTACTGTCTAAGTACAACAAGTGGCTGAAAAGAGGTAAAGTACCAGAAGAGAAGGAATATTCTGTGATCGTACCCATAAAAGACAAAATGCCTAAGGTATTGGCTACATCTAATAAGCAGCACACCATCCAATCACCCAAACCTTCAGCTCATATTCAGCTTGGAAAAGACCTCAACAGAAATAAAACCATTTTTATCAAAATCAATGGTATCCAAAGTATTCTGGCAAAGAACAATGAAACCGTGGAATCAATGTCCGCCGAAGGCAGTGTCAGTCTTGCCAAATTTTTGAAATACAATGACCTGAAGCAGACTGATGCTATTGAAGAAGGTGAAATCTACTACCTCAAATCAAAGAAAAATAAGGCAAAGGTATATTACCATACCGCTGAACCGGGGGAGACTTTGTGGGATATTTCTCAGAAGTTTGGTATTAAGCTAAAAAGGTTAGCCAAGATGAATCGCATGTCAATCATAGACAACCCTGAAACAGGAAGGCTGATGTGGCTTATGAAAACCAGACCAAAAGATGTACCGGTTGAAATCAAAGAACTGCCAACAAAAGAGCAGATCAAGGAGGTGCTGGGTGAGTCTCTAGAGGTGCCAATAAGCACGAAAAAGAAAAATGTAATTATACCTTATGTGACTCCTGAAATAGCTGAAGAGGTTGACGGTAAAAATGACGTCATAGAAGAAGACATGGATGAAGATCCTAAATCGGAAATCCCAGCATCATCTAGAAAACATACAGTTGAAAAAGGAGAGACACTCTATAGTATAGCCAAGTTGTATAATATAGGAGTGACAGTTTTGATGGATATGAACAATACCAACGGTGCGATCAGTTTGGGGCAGGAGTTACTGATACCAGAGGATGCGCGGGAAGCTCCAAAGGAAACCGTAGAAGTCGAGCAAAAACAAGAAGAAAAAGTAGCGGAAGTCAAACCTGAACCTCAGAAATCACCAAAAAGCCATACTGTGATAAAAGGGGAGACGCTCTACAGTATATCCAAGTTGTACAATGTAGGTGTCAATGATTTGATGGATCTGAATGGTGTTAATGGAGCGATCAGTGTTGGTCAAGAATTGTTGATACCGGAGGCAGAGCAGGAATTGAAAAAGGTGGAAGTGATAGAGGAAGTAGAACCAAAAGAAACGGAATCGGAAATAACATTTCATGAGGTAGAACAGGGAGATACCATGTACAAAATCGCAAAAAAGTATAAAATATCTGTTGACAAATTGCTCGAATTAAATCAAAAGGATAATTTTGATTTATCCCTCGGAGAAAAACTTATAATCAAAGAATAAAACCAGCTAACCCCTATGTTCAATCTGGCTCTGCTAATTGACAATCATGATGAAGACAATGACCAAAACAAAAAGGTGATTCTTAAGTCTAAATTAGCTAAAAAGGTAATTGCCAGAAACAACGGTAAGGATGCCATCAACTACCTTACTACCAATCCGGATATACCAGATATTATTTTTTTAGATATTAACATGCCTATAGTTGATGGGTGTGTGTTCATACATGAATTTGAAAGCCTTCCTGAAATCATTAAGGATTTGTCTAAAATCTATATTTTGTCCAGTACTAAAAATGACATGTACCTACAAAAACTGGTAGAGGGCAATGAGATCGAAGGAGTAGTATCTAAACCGTTAACACCAGAAATTTGTGAAGGGATAAAACAATAAAAGTTAGGGCAAGACATTTAAAAATTCTACTATCCACAGACTGCCGTCAGGCAAGTTGTTCTGGGGTCTGTTAGGGTTGGCTGTGACTCTAACAGATACCGCAACAAGTGCGGTAATGTGGTTCCGTTTTTAAATGTGTTTGCCCTGAATAAAGGATTAAAAATCAGTGTCCAACCCCAGTTCATTCTTTAACCTTATTAATTCTGGATTTTTCTCTACCATCTCATCAAATATCTCCGCATTGGTATAAGCAGTCCTGATGGATTTTTCCTGATTA
>CAXBNB010000526.1:0-3764 GCA_963976505.1 uncultured Reichenbachiellaceae bacterium | reverse complement strand
CCCACCATCCATATTTTTGAAATATCACCTATAAATTATGCCCAGCTTGTAAAAAACCTAAATGCAGATCCTAAAACAAAAATCGTGAATTTGGGAATGGGCAATTCCTCAGGAAATATTGATTTCTATCATAACAAATCAAACTCTTCAAATAGCAAATTTATAAATGACGAAAGACTACCCCAAAACAATATTGTCCATATGAAGTTAGAAGTGACATCTATTGATGAATATTGTGATTTAAATAAGATAAATCATATTAGTTATCTTAAAATAGATACAGAAGGAATGGACTATGATGTGCTTTTAGGGGCCTCAAAAATGCTTTCCGATAATAGAATTGATGTGATACAATTTGAATATGGAAGATCATCTGTTGATACTGGAAATCTTCTTAAAGATCATTATAAATTACTCAATCTAAATGGATACAAAGTTGGGAAAATATATCCGAATTATGTAGATTTCAAACCATTCGAAAGAGATATGGAAGATTTTATTGGCCCAAACTACCTGGCTGTAAGGTCTGCCAAAGAAAATTTAATAGACATTCTGAATAAGTAAAACACCAAACTCATAGTGGAAATAAATACTACACTCCTTCTTCAGTTAAGGGGGGTGGTGGAAGAACAAGTAATTAATTCAGTTTTACCTTTACAATTACAAAACATCCCGCTTTTCTAGTTTTCAATACATTTCATATTTCTTACCTTGATATATCCTAAAATTTCAATCGTTACTCCTTCTTTCAATCAGGCAGAATATATTGAGGAAACCATTTGTTCTGTACTTTCCCAAAACTATCCAAATCTGGAGTATTTTATTGTTGATGGAGCAAGTACAGATCAATCCGTACAAATTATTAAGCAATTCGAAAATTCGCTGAGCTATTGGGTGAGTGAAGCAGACCATGGGCAATCCCATGCAATCAATAAAGGAATAACACGAACTAATGGGCAAATTATCAACTGGCTCAACAGCGATGACTATTACGAACCTAATACCTTGAAAATCGTGAGCAATCAGCTCATTTCTCCTTTAACTGGACTTGGTGGAAGGTCTCGCTTGTTCAATTCTAAAGGTACTTTATCTTACTCAAGAGGAACAGATGTATTCCTTGATAATCCTGCTAAAACAATCGGGTGGGCACGTATTGACCAGCCTGAGACATTTTTCACCAAAGAGGCATGGGATAAAGTGGGACTACTTAATGATCAGCTCCACTACTGTATGGATCGAGAGTGGTGGATGCGGTTCGTCTACGAATTTGGTTTAGACAGTTTTAAAAAGATAAATGAAGTCCTCGTCAACTTCCGAATTCATGACAACTCAAAAACACAGACCTCACAACCAGGATTTCTTAAAGAACACCATTCTATCTACTATGCCATGGCTAAAGTCATAAGCAACCATAAAGCAATGGGCTTTATGGAAAAGCACCTGCCCCTTGACAGACAACTCGACACCTTAATTTCATGCTGGAAAGATTCCCAACTAGTACAACACAGTTTTAACTATTACCTTCTAAAATCTGCTCACGAAAACTATGCTCAGGGAAATTTTGTTTTGGCCAAAGGGTTCTTAAAATTAGTTCGAAAGGAGTGGTTAGCTCCGGAAGATCTTAAAATACACACAAAACTTACCTTTCGAATGAAACTACCGCACTCAATAATCGAAGCATTTAGGAAGTTTTGAACAGTAAAATTTCAGTCATCCCTTCTTACAATGGGCGTAAAAAACTGCCCAAAATCCTTAAAGCTCTAGAACAGCAGACTTTGAGTGGTTTTGAGTTAGTGGTAGTCATTGATGGCTCAACAGATGGTTCGTTAGAATACCTTAATTCTTATTCGAGTCGGCGATTCGAACTAAAAGTTGTGGAGCAAAGGAATCTTGGCAGAGCAGGCGTTCGCAACTCTGGTGCTTCCCACGCCACTGGTAATCTACTGGTCTTTCTGGATGATGACATGCGTCCTGAATCCAATGTACTAGAATTGCATGCTCAATTTCATCAACAGCACCAGGGTGCAATCTGTGGAGGAAACCAACTGGAAAACATACAAGAAGCACAAAATGATTTTGATCTGTACAGATGTTATATCCGCCAAACATGGATACAACAGTATAAAGGGATTACTGAACTAAACCAAAAAAATGCCTATTTGACTGCTGCCAACTTCTCCATTGTGAAAACTGACTTCACGAAACTCGGAGGATTCAACGGAGATCTTCGAGATCATGAAGACCGGGAATTTGCACTGCGGGCATTAAGAAAAGGGTATCGTTTGTTTTTTGATCCGACCAATGTAGCGTGGCATGATGACTTCATTCCGATTGTAGCCTATATCCAACGTAGACGCCAGTATCAACACGCCTTTGATCTGATAGATAATTCGGCACAAAAATCCATGTTCAAGAAGTGGTTCCTTTACCATTGGTTATCAAATGCGCTTTTCGTAAGAAGCATTCAGAAATCTTCCTTAATCTTATTACCAAAAGGCATCCGTTATCGCCTGTATTCCCTCATCATTTGGGGAATGTCCATGTATTTTCCTCATAGAAAATTGTCACAATGAAGATAGTTATCATCATATCAAATATCGATCGTTGGATGACATTTGAGTGGATAGCCGAGAGACTTTCTCGAGATTTTGATCTGCATTTTGTCTTACTTAATTCGGGTTCGTCATATTTTGAACAGTACCTTAAAGAGACTCAAATGTCCTATGATTTGATTCATTATTCAGGAAAACATTCAATTCCAACTTGCATTTTAAATGTCAGGAAAATAGTGAGGGCTCATAAACCTGATGTAGTTCATACCCACTTTCTGGATGCCAATCTAGTAGGACTTACCGCTGCTTGGTTGGCAGGCGTTCCGAAACGCATTCACACACGACATCATAGCGTTTTTCACCACAAATACTCTAAAAAAGGTGTATTCTATGATCGGATTTGCAACAACTTTTCCACACACATTATTGCTATTAGTCAGAGCGTGTACGAACTTCTTATAACTAAGGAAAAAGTGCCTCAAAGAAAAATTTCCCTTGTCCATCATGGATTTGATTTTGCTACATTCAACAGACCAGATCCAGTTTATGTTCAACAATTTTTGTCGAAAAACCGTCTGTCCTCCGATAACAAAATCATAGGTGTCATCTCCAGATACATCGACTGGAAGGGAGTTGACTATATCGTAAAAGCATTTGGTGACTTTCAAAAAAAACATCCCGAAGCAGTATTGCTCCTACTTAACGCCCGTGGACCTGCAAAGCATCGCATTCAGGAACTATTGGCACAACTGCCAGAAGACTCTTACCGAGAGGTTGTATTTGAAAGAAACATATTGGATATTTACCCTTTATTTTCAGTGTTTGTTCATACACCCATAGATCGGCAAGTAGAGGCATTTGGACAGGTATATGTGGAGGCCTTGGCATCCAAAGTACCTTCTATTTTTACATTGTCAGGCGTGGCAAATGAATTTGTTTCTCACAAAGAAAACGCATTGATAGTCAATCATCAGGACGCTGACTCCATTCATGAAGCACTGGAAATGGTCTGGTCAGACACCAATCTGAAAAACCACCTAATTGAAAATGGATTGCGGTCTGTGGAATCATTTGGAATCTCCTATTTTTGCAAAAAGTTAAAAGACGTTTATGAAGCTTAGTACAGCCAAATGGTTCTTGACTCATCCCCAATTTCTCTCTCAAGCTTTTCATATCCTGAAGCGTAGGATTTTTGATAAACCCGATAGATTT
>CAXBNB010000525.1:0-3769 GCA_963976505.1 uncultured Reichenbachiellaceae bacterium | reverse complement strand
GAACTTAATATTTCACTGGACAGGGCGGTAGATTTCCTTGGGGCCAAAGGTCACGATGTGGAAGCTAGGCCTACAACTAAAATTTCCAATGAGGTGTATCAAGTTCTTTTGGATGAGTTCCAAACGGATATGAGCAAGAAAGTTGCATCCAAGGAAGTTGGTGAGGAAAAGAAGAAGGAGAAGGAGGCACTGCGTCAACAGTTGGAGCAAGAGCAAGAGGAGAAGAGGATAGCTAGAGAGAAAAGAGCTGCTTCAGAACAGGTAGTGAAAGCGAAAGCTGAGCTATCAGGGCCAAAAACGGTAGGTAAAATTGATCTTTCTCCTAAAAAGAAGGAAGAAAAGCCAGCAATAAAGGAGGAGGTTCCCGTAAAAGCTGTGGAGCCGTTACCGGTAAAGGTTGAAAAGAAAGAAGAACCTGTTGTAGAGAAGCCCAAGGTTAAGGCAGAGGAGTCTGTGAAAAAGGTAGAGGTTGAAAAACCTGTGGTAACTGAAAAACCTGCTGAAAAGAAAGAGGCTGTAAAATCAGAAAAGAAAGAAGAGGAAAAAGTTCCAGCCGAAGAAGTCGAAAAAACAGCTGAATCTGAAACTCTTACTACCCAATACCAAAAACTTAGTGGTCCAAAAATCACTGGGGACAAAATAGATTTGTCAAAATTTGCGAAACCAAAGAAGAAGAAAGAGGTTTCTAAGGCTAGTGACAGTTCCGACAAAAAGAAAAGAAGAAAACGTATTGTTAGTACTCCGGGCCAAAATACAGCTCAAAATACAGGACCAAGACCTACTGGAACAGGTCCAAGAGGTAAAAATGCACCAGCAGGTCTAAGAAAAGCACCAGGTCAGCGTTTTGGTCAAGGTCCTAAAGTAGAGCCTACTGAGGAAGATGTACAAAAGCAAGTACGAGAAACCCTAGAGAAATTGCAGGGGAAATCCAAAAAAGGAAAAGGAGCAAAATATAGAAGAGACAAAAGGGATCAACACCGTCAACAAACAGAGAAAGATCTTGAGCAGCAAGAATTGCAAAGCAAGATTCTTAAAGTTACTGAGTTTGTTACAGCAAGCGAAGTAGGGGTGATGATGGATGTTCCTACCACGAAAATTATATCTGCCTGTATGTCTTTGGGTATCATGGTAACCATGAACCAAAGGTTGGATGCAGAAACACTATCTATTGTTGCCGATGAGTTTGGTTACGAAGTAGAGTTCGTTTCAGCGGATATTGAGGAAACTATAGTGGTATCGAAAGATGCGCCTGAGGATTTGAAACCGAGAGCTCCAATTGTTACCGTAATGGGTCACGTGGATCACGGTAAGACTTCATTATTGGATTATATTAGAAAAGAAAATGTTATTGCCGGTGAAAGTGGGGGTATTACCCAGCATATCGGAGCATACGGTGTAACCTTGGATGGCGGTCAAAAAATCGCATTCTTGGATACTCCTGGTCACGAGGCGTTTACGGCAATGAGGGCTCGTGGAGCACAAGTTACGGATATAGCCATTATTGTAGTGGCTGCGGATGACGCTATCATGCCTCAAACAAAAGAGGCAATCAGTCACGCACAAGCGGCTGGAGTGCCTATTGTTTTTGCAATTAATAAAATTGATAAGCCAACATCTAACCCTGATAAGATTAAGGAAGGTTTAGCTCAAATGAATCTATTGGTAGAAGATTGGGGAGGTAAGATACAATCCCATGATATCTCTGCTAAAGTAGGAACAGGGGTTAAGGAACTCTTAGAAAAAGTATTGTTAGAGGCTGAAATATTGGAATTAAAGGCTAACCCAGATCGTTTGGCAACAGGAACCGTTGTTGAGGCATTTTTGGACAAGGGTAGAGGATATGTATCTACTGTCCTTGTGCAATCGGGAACGCTTAAGATAGGAGATTATGTCTTGGCAGGAACATGCAGTGGTAAAATTAAGGCCATGCAGGACGAAAGAGGAAATATCATTAAAGAAGCAGGACCTTCTACGCCAATTTCAATTTTGGGATTGGATGGAGCCCCACAAGCGGGAGATAAGTTCAATGTATTAGAAGATGAAAGAGAAGCCAAACAATTAGCGGCTAAGAGAGCTCAGCTGATGAGAGAGCAGTCTGTAAGGACACAGCGACACATTACTCTGGATGAAATTGGAAGACGAATTGCTTTAGGTGAGTTTAAAGAATTGAATATTATATTGAAAGGTGATGTGGATGGTTCCGTTGAAGCATTGACAGATTCTTTCCAGAAATTGTCCACCCCTGAAATACAGGTGAACATTATACATAAAGCGGTAGGTCCTATCACAGAATCAGCTGTGTTATTAGCCTCGGCTTCAGATGCAGTAATCATTGGATTTAATGTAAGACCAATGGGTAATGCAAGAGCCATGGCCGAAAAAGAAGAAATAGATATCAGAATGTACTCTATTATCTATGATGCGATCAATGATTTAAAAGATGCCATGGAAGGTATGCTTTCTCCAGAAATGAAGGAAGAAATTAGTGGTACTGCTGAAATAAGGGAGACATTTAAAATATCCAAAATTGGTACCATTGCAGGTTGTATGGTGACTAGTGGTAAGATATTTAGGAACTCTAATATTCGTTTGATCCGTGATGGTGTTGTAATTTACACTGGCGAATTTTCCTCTTTGAAACGTTTCAAGGACGATGTTAAGGAAGTTGCAAAAGGGTATGATTGTGGTCTTCAGATTAAGAATTACAATGATATTAGAGAATTAGATATCGTAGAAGCTTTCCAAGAAGTAGCAGTTAAGAAGAAGCTTAAATAAGTTTAAATTTTTAAAATAGTGCATAAAAAAAACCTGTCGAAAGACAGGTTTTTTTGTTTTGAACCAAAAAAATCTAAAATTAATTTTTCCCAGGTTGTATGAGCATTGCACTAGGATATTTCCTTCGAACATCCATAAGATTGCGCTCGGCATCGAGCTTTGTTTTAAATTGTCCAATGCGCACTCTGTAACTTGGGGAGATAAAATCTATCTTTGAATACCATTCTGGGTAATCTCCTTCCGCCTGTATTTTTGTGTCCTTGGCGTCATTGAGCGACCCAAAAAAGATCTGTATTCTATATGCTTCCGCTATGTCTGTGCTCGATTTGTAAATCTGGACTAGGGCATCAATTTTTGGATCTTGTTCTATCGTGATTGTGCCTTGTTGTGCAAAGCTAATTGTAGAAAAAAATAGCAATATTAGGGAGTTAAAAACAGTTTTCATTTTGTATCTAGCTTAGTATTAATGACTTTTGCAAAAGTAAATTTTTATCCTTCAAACAAGTAAAATTTTGTTCTATTTAGAATGGCTATAAATTGTGAATTATCAATCCATTAACATTTACAAAATAAAGTCTATGTCGTATTTTTGTACGCAATTTAAACGGCGATAAGTATAGCTTGTACAACAACGAGTAAATATCGTGCCAAGATTTCGATAGAAATATTTTTAATATGAAAAAGGTTCCATACCGTAATCAAATTTCTAAGTTTTTAGGTATCAGTTTAGTAGCGTTTCTACTGTTTTCAACATCTCTTTTTTCTCAAGAGCAGGCTGTTGTAGAGGATACGGAGGTTGCTGCAGAGGCTACTGCATCTGCGGGTGATCCAGAAAAAGGAAAACAACTGTTCAATCAGAATTGTGCTGCTTGTCACGCTTTGAATAGAAAAATGACTGGCCCAGCATTGGCTGGTGTCACTGGCAGGCATGATAGGGAATGGTTGTATAGTTGGATCAAGAACAGTGCAGGGATGGTCAAATCAGGTGATCCTG
>CAXBNB010000524.1:0-3790 GCA_963976505.1 uncultured Reichenbachiellaceae bacterium | reverse complement strand
TCTGTACGATCAGCTACTTTTCTATCCAAGTATTTGGTCAACTCTTCCTCCTGATTAAACGCTTTGACAGATCTATTGGCCAACCCATAAGCCTGAATGAAAATGAATATAATACAGCTGTAATCAAATACTTCTCTGGTATAAATAATGTATTTTAAGTTGAGCACGTCATTTACTCCTGCAATTAATAATATTACCAACCCCAAAAGAAATACCAAGGAATAATCAACATGATTTATATATGCTTTAAATGTAACATAGACTCCTGACGCCAAAAGAACCACTCCTGAAATCTGAAAAACCGAAAGTGTATGTATGTAAATAAAAGAAGGACTGAAAACTACAATTAGTACAAGTACACTGAAATAAACTAGTATTAAACTCTTAAGGAGTTTACGAATGGCAAATAATTGATTGAAATAGATGAAATACAGGATTGGAATCATGTACAGACTAATGAACTCAATCTTACTGATCAACCACCAATTCTCCATTCCCGCTAATTCATAAAAAATCTTATCTCCCCTGGTGAGTAATCTCAAAATAAAATTGATGCAAAAAATGGCAAAATATAAATTCACAGCTTCCTTCGTTCGAAGGAAGAACAATGAAAAATGATAAACTGAAGCGAATAAAAGAATACCGATCAGTAACCAGTCACTGATAGTGACTTTTCGGGATTTTTTAAAAATTGCTTCATTTTTTGCCAATGAAATAGGCATAAATACTCCACCAGAATCACGATGAAATTCGGATAATCGAATGGTTAGGTTCAACTCTGAAGAATCTGTATAGATCAAGGGTCTTTTCACTACAAATTCCGGTTTACTCGTATCAACCGTCCTACCTATTTGACCACATCGAGCTACTTCTTCTCCATTTATTTCTAGTTCGTAAGCTGACCTGATGTCTTCAAGTTCCATTACCAGCTTTTTATTACCCGGTGGTAAGAGGATTCTTAGCCTCATGGTAGCAAAACCATGCCACCCCACCTCCGTCGAACCAAAACTCTGATAACGCCATATGCCTGGCACAATTATGTTTCCAGTTTTTTGATTTTCACCTCTCACCGAAAAGTCTTTGTCAAAAAGAAACTGTTCCCAATAAAATTCCCATTCTCCATTCAATTTCACCAAGCCTTCCTTCTCAAAATTCCAATCGGACAAGTCAATTACACCATTTTTGGCCAATGGCATACTCTGATTCTTTGGTTGGCAGCCTATTGCAACAAGTGAAACAATGGTCAGGTAGTAAAAGTAGTTTTTCCATTTCATGGCATACAATTTTTACAAGTCTTCAAATACTGAAGACTCTTAAAAACAAGCAACAGGAAATTTCATTACGCCTTAATTGGGTGAAGTGTCTTTATTTATTTCCTAGCTGGTATTTCTTTCAATAGAAATGAAATTAACCTTTTTCTCATTTCATTGAAGATTTCAATTTAAGTATAAATATTAACTCTGAATCAATTATTTGATAATGAAACTCAAAGAGTGAAAAAAAATAAAAAAAGATTTATGGAATTTTAAATATACCTGCATCTCTTCATTGTATAACTAAAAAACTAAAGAGATGAAAAAATTAATCGGAATAGCACTAATTGTTTTGATGACTGGCTTCAAAGCCAACATCAAAACCCTAATCATGACAGGAACAGTAATCAACGACACTACGAACCAGCCCATTGCCAATGTGTCTATAGCAGTAAAAGGCACCAATATTGGTAGTAAAACTGGAGAAAACGGGAAATTCTCCATTTCAACCATTCAAAATAGCATGACTCTCATTTTCAATGCTGTTGATTACAAAGAACAAATCATTGAATTCACTACTAGTACAAAAGGAGTAATCGTAAAGATGTCCTCATTGAAATCAGAAGCAGATGATATGATATCGGATTATGAAATAATGCAAGAAAATATATTTGTAAAACCAAGTATTGCTAGAGAAAAAGCAAACAAAAAACACCTTGGAAAAACTGAAATAATGCTGTCTTCACCTGCCACAAGGCACATAACGGTTTCTGACTCTTATTTTTCTCCTCAACACAATACTGAAGAATATGATTTTATACAAGAGAATATTTTTCATAACCCGAAAAACGCCCCATTATCTACCTTTTCAATAGACGTTGACGCTGCATCCTATAGCAACATGAGAAGAATGATCAACTCAGGTCAAAAACCATTAAAAGACATGATACGCTTAGAAGAAATGATTAACTATTTCGACTATAATTATGCCACGCCGGTAGGAGAACATCCTTTTTCAATTACAACAGAAGTAGCTCAGGCTCCATGGAACAGCAAACACCAACTGGTTCATATAGGACTCCAAGGCAAAAAATTGGATTATGAAAACACCGACCCTTCCAACCTTGTCTTTCTCATAGATGTATCCGGGTCCATGAGTGCACAAAACAAATTACCATTACTAAAATCATCCTTGAAGATGCTGACCAACCAACTGGGAAATCAAGATAAGATAGCCATAGTCGCTTATGCAGGCGCTGCAGGTTTAGTCCTTCCTCCAACTCCAGCTTCAAACAGAGAAACCATTACAGCAGCACTAGACAACCTCAAAAGTGGAGGTTCTACAGCAGGTGGTGAAGGAATCCAACTTGCTTATAAAATAGCAGAAGACAATTTGATCAAAAATGGCAACAACAGGGTAATTCTTGCCACAGATGGCGATTTCAATGTTGGAGTATCTTCTACCTCAGAGATGGTAAGACTTATAGAAGAAAAGAGACAATCAGGCATTTACCTTACCATCACTGGTTTTGGAATGGGCAACTATAAAGATGGCAGAATGGAGCAAATCAGCAATGCCGGCAATGGCAACTACTACTACATCGACAATATCAATGAAGCGAGAAAAGTGTTTATCACTGAAATGAAGGCTACCCTGTTTACCATTGCCAAAGATGTAAAAATACAAGTTGAATTTAATCCTGCTAAAGTTCAAGCTTATCGTTTGATTGGATATGAAAACAGAAAATTAAATGCCGAAGATTTTAATAATGACAAAAAAGATGCAGGAGAATTGGGTGCAGGACACTCCGTTACTGCCCTCTATGAAATCATACCACAAGGAGTAAAATCAACATTTAGCAGCAACATTGATCCGCTGAAATACAAGAATGGAGCCCAACCAACCAATTCAGGCTCAAATGAATTATTGACAGTAAAGTTTCGTTACAAAAAACCAAACGAAACTACAAGCAAATTGATTACCCATACAATGGAAAATCAAACAATTGATATCAATAAAACATCTGACAACTTCAGGCATGCTGCTGCAGTAGCTCAATTTGGAATGCTGCTTAGAGATTCTGCTTTCAAGCAAAATTCAACTTACCAAGATGTAATTACCCTTGCCTTGGGAGCAAAAGGACAAGATAGAGAAGGGTATCGTCAGGAATTCATCAATCTAGTGAGGAATGTTGAAATACTGGACAAAGAAAAAATCTAGTCCTGCCATTTCAGCTGCCACCAATCTGACTACAAATTCATGCGAAATGTACAACGCTCTACCAAACTTCCAATGTTTGGTAGAGTTTTTAGATCATGTTTAGGTCACTAAAATATTTTTTCTTACCGAACAATCTGATTTTCAAGGGTATATTTTTTTCATTCAAATAAATCAAATAATTATTACAAATAGGTATTGTAATATCAAATCTTTAGAACTAGCTTTGCATCGCTTTTAAAGAAAGGCAAACAAAAAAGGAGCGGTAGTTCAGCTGGTTAGAATGCCTGCCTGTCACGCAGGAGGTCGCGGGTTCGAG
>CAXBNB010000523.1:0-3792 GCA_963976505.1 uncultured Reichenbachiellaceae bacterium | reverse complement strand
CTCAACAAAAATCCACATCCGAGTGATGATGAGATAGCCAATGCCATGCATGGCAATATTTGTAGATGTGGCACTTATGTTAGAATCAAGGCGGCCATTAAATCCGCAGCTGAGAAAAATTCCTAATCATCTATTATTAAGCACAAAACTATGTCTATTATAAAAACACAATATAACCGCCGGTCATTTTTGCAAGTATCGGCAGCTTCTGGTGGTGGATTGCTATTGGGATTCAATTTACTGACTTCATGCAGCTCAACCCAAATGGCAGATGTGCCAAAAGAATGGTTTGATGTCAATGCTTTCATCAAAATAGGGGATAATGGAAGTGTAACGATATACTCTCCCAATCCGGAAATTGGGCAAAATGTTAAAACTGCCATGCCTTTGATAGTGGCGGAAGAACTGGATGTAGATTGGAAAAATGTGACTGTAGAGCAGGCTGATCTGAACACCGTGAAATACGAACGCCAACTGGCTGGAGGAAGCCAATCTATCCGTCAAGGGTGGAATGGACTAAGGATGGCTGGGGCTACAGCCAGACGCATGCTTATGGAGGCAGCTGCCAAGCGTTGGCAAGTATCTGTTGATGAGTTAACTACTAAAAATGGAAAAGTGATCCATGAGGCGAAAGGTAATTCTCTTCATTATGGAGAGTTGGCCTTAGAAGCCACCACAGTTGCAGTTCCTGAGGAAGTAGTATTGAAAGATGCCAAAGATTTTAAACTTATTGGCAAGAAGATCAAAAATGTAGATGGCAAGAAAATAACCAATGGAACACCATTGTTTGGAATAGATTACAAGAAGGAGGGAATGCTTATTGCTATGGTAGTGCATCCACCCGCCTTTGGTCTCAAGTTGAAATCATTGGATGACAGCAAGGTCAGAGCCATGCCTGGCATCAAAGATGTTTTACAAATAAATACATCTCCGAAAGAAAAACAATGGTCTGACACCAATGCTTTTCCGGACTTGGTGACTGTTGTAGGAGAATCGATTTGGCAAGTGATGAAGGCTAAAAAAGCATTGGTTTTAGAATGGGAGGTAGATACCCCACTTGAGAATAGTGAAGACCATGAACAAAAAATGAACGAAGCTCTTTCGAGCAAGGAGAGTAAGGTAGCCAGGCAAGATGGCGATTCAGCTTCTGCTTTCAAAAAAGCTGCTAAGATTATTGAACGTACGTATAGCGCACCATTTTTAGCACACAATACCATGGAGCCGATGAACTTTTTTGCTGATGTAAAAGCAGGTAAAGCAGAACTTGTAGGGCCAATTCAGACCCCTGAATACCTAAGAAAATCTGCTGCAGATTTACTGGGGTTAAGTGAAGACAATATTTCGATACAAATGACCAGAATGGGTGGGGGCTTTGGACGAAGGTTGTATGGACATTTTGGTTTGGAGGCAGCTGTTCTCTCTCAAAAAATGCAAGCCCCCATCAAGCTCATATATACTAGAGAAGACGACATGACACAGGGCACTTACCGCCCAGCAACAAAGATGAGGTATCGAGCAGCTTTAGATGGTAATAACAATTTAATAGGGTTTGAAGCCAAAGGGACAGGAGTTCCAGGCAGTCCATTGTTTCCAAATAGATTTCCAGCTGGTGCTGTTGACCATTATACAGCCGAAAGTGTAAAGGTAGATACCAACATATCAACAGGAGCTTGGAGAGCACCGAGATCGAATTTTACAGCCGGTGTGGAACAGTCTTTCCTCGATGAAGTGGCTGAAGCAGCCGGCAAAGATCCAATTGAATTCAGGTTGGAACTATTTGATCGGGCAATAGACAATCCTGTAGGGGAGAAGAACGATTATGATCCCGAGCGATATGCTGGAGTGCTGAAGTTGATCAAGGAAAAGTCTAATTGGGGAGTTGATACTCCCGGAGTATTTAGAGGAGTTTCTGCATACTACTGCCACAATTCCTATGTTGCTCAGATTGTTGATATCGTATTGGAAAAAGGGAAGCCAAAGTTGAAGAAAGTGTGGTGTGCGGTTGATTGTGGTATTGTGGTGAACAAAGAAGGAGCCTTGAATCAGATCGAAGGAGGAATCATAGATGGGATAGGGCACGCCATGTACAGTACTATGGGTATTAAGGATGGAAAACCAGCAGCTCAGAATTTTGACAAATACCGTTTGATCCGCCACAAAGAAGCACCTTTAGAAATCGAGACTTTCTTTGTGGAAAATGGCATTGATCCCACAGGATTGGGAGAGCCGTCTTTACCTCCCGTGAGCGGAGCACTTGCAAATGCATTGTATCAGGCACTTGGCAAACGCTTTTATACCCAGCCTTTTGCAGAACAGGTGTAAAAAATACATTGAAAAGAAAACGAACGATTGGAGCTTACCTTTAGGGGTAAGCTTTTTTTGTAATAGGGTATAAAAATTAACTCTAAGCGGTCAAATGGCTGCTTAGAGTTGTGTGTTTTACTCTCTTAATTTGAATTCAATGGGAATTGTTAATTCAGAACTAACAGACTTACCATCTTTTTGTGCAGGTTTGAATTTGCCTAAACTTTCAACAACACGGACTGCTTCTTCTTTGAGGGTTTCATTGACCTCAGTAATTTGTTCAGGATTTTCTGAAATAGCGCCATAGCCAATAACTACTACTGTTTCAAGTAAATTACCATCTCTTCTTTCTGGCTTTACATTTTCCACTTCACCGTTGTTGTTTACTGAAAAAGAGATGTAAACTACCCCTTGACTATTAATTTTTCTTGCACTTTGGGGGTATTTTATGTTCTTGCCAATGGTTTTATACATTGCAGGTGACCCTTGCTCATACACCGCTAGTTTGTCGGGTTGTGTACTGGTATAAATTTCCGAGAATGAACTAATTGTCAAAATTAGAGCCATTAATGGCAAAAACATTAGGGCTCTATACGAGCTGATTTTTGTGTTCTTATTTGTTGTCGTCATCATTTTAAATCGTTTTGTCAAACTTGTTTTACTACTGAAATAATTAACTAATCGTATGGAGATACCAGTGCGCACATGAAATAGCATGTGCTGATAATCCAATATGTCAACCCCTTTTTTAATTACTTGTTCATCTGCTAAATACTCATGTTGTGCTCTTATGTCTTTTTGAAAGAACCATATTATTGGGTTAAACCAATAGATGATGGTTAAAACTTCCAAAATCAAAGAGTCAATTGAGTGAAATTGATCACGGTGAACCTGCTCGTGCACAAGCAATGTGTTCATGTCTTCATCTTCCAGATTATGATTTCCGACAAATAAAATATTAAAAAAGGTAAATGGGGATATCTCCTTATTTACAGAGACCACCTTAAATCCCCAACGGTGGTACTTCTGAGATTTGAAATAGAAAAGTAAAAGGGTAGCTAATCCTAAAAGTGAACGAAGTGAGAACACTCCAACTCCGATTATATAAATCATGAAATAAATACTTACGGTACTATCGGTTATGATGGAGGAGAGGTTTTCCTGAAAATCCACAGATTCTCTTACTACAGTATATATTGTGGAAGAATATTCCCTTGAATTGAACAAGCTTTCGGTAGGAATCAATAAAAAACCTATTGAAAAAAACAGGCATGCCATTCCAATAATCCTTTTTAATTGGTGATTGGTTTCGTATCGAAGTATTACCTGATAGAAAGGGTAAAGAATGACCAAAGAAATACTGGATTTCAATAAAAACGTTTCCATTATTTGCTGTTTTTGTCCTCAATTTTAATCTTAAAATGTTCTATAAGCTCTTCCATTTCCTGTGTTGACAATTCCTCTTGATTGCTAAATTCTGACACCATA
>CAXBNB010000522.1:0-3820 GCA_963976505.1 uncultured Reichenbachiellaceae bacterium | reverse complement strand
TGCAAGGTTTTGTTCCCTCAAAGAACCAGAAAATGACCGTCATCAGTTGAGTTAATGAGATAAACCTTACAGGTCTACAGTAATTAGAACCGTCACTTCGAAACGATGAACGAGTGAGAAGTCCTCAAGGGTTTCTAGTGTGCTTTTTCAAGCTTCTGATGACTCTATGGAGGATTTCTCCCTGTGGTCGAAGTGACTTTTTCCCTTGTTGGTTTTGTAACCAATAAGCCTCAAGAGCTTACAAATTAGATATCATCCCTATAATGGCTTGATTAAAATAAATCGTTCCTGCTTTCATGTTTTTGGATTAGTGACAGGTTGTACACCAGTGGTTTGTTGGTCACAAGACCAACAAAGGCGGTGATCATGAACCTAGCGTTTTTGGTATTCCTAGACCTGCAAGGTTTTGTTCCCTCAAAGAACCAGAAAATGACCGTCATCAGTTGAGTTAAAACCTTACAGGTCTGGAGCTATTAGAACTATCACCTCTGCGAAGGCAGAGGTCTCATAACAATTAGGTGAAATTACTATAAAGTGTTTTTCCCTTTACCCTGATTTTTTCCATACCAAAGCTTGACTACCTGCTCAGCTGGTTTGTTTTGAGGCGTGTACCTCGAATCATTTTCTCCGCCATGTTCTGGGTGTTTGGCGTGCCATTTCCATAGAAATCCACCTGCAAACCATGGCTCATCCCAATAGGTGTTGAACAATGCTTCTAGTGCATTTTTTTGGCCTTCCATGTTAAGGACTCCTTCTTTTCGGTCCATTTCCCAATGGCCTCCGGCAGTATAGTCCATGCTTCGATAACCGTATTCTGTGAATAGAATTGGCTTTTCGTATTCCTCAGAAAAATCTTCGAGTTCTGATTTTACGTTCTTCCAGTTTTGTTTCAGTACAGAAACCTTAGGTGTTTTTTCTTTGCAAATAGGAAAGTAGGCATCCACACCGATATAGTCCAGTTGAGACCAAAAAGTAACATTGGGGTAGTTGTCCCAATTGGCGGCATAGGTGAGTCGACCTTTGTAAACGGCTCGTACTTCTTTGATCAATTGCTTCCAATACTCAGGTCGCTTTTGTACTGCTATTTTGTATTCTGTACCAATGCACAGTAATTCTACATTAAGTGAATCTGATATATGGGCATAAGTCAGGATGTATTTGGAATAATCGGATTCCCATTTTTTCCAATCGGCTTCATTGTCCAAATCAAACTCACCGGCCCAGCCTTGTCCTCTTACCCAGATGTGTGGCTTCATCATGATTTTCAATCCGAGTTTTTTAGCTGCAATGACCGTTTGAATTGCTCCATCAACACGCTCTCCCCACCATTGTCTGTTGTGGTTGAAATTGATTTCAGGTTTGCCTTCCTGAGAAAAAGCATAGGGAGTAACAGCAATCCAATTGGCATTTATTTTAACAATGGGATCTATGTGTTCTGTGCTTACTTCGTGTCTCGGTGCAACAAAACATACGCCATTGACTCTTTCTGCTAATTTTACTTTGTCATCGGAAAGGTAAAATCCCACCAAAATGGGAACGGTAAGGAACGGCAAGAGAAATGAATATATTTTACGGCTTTTCATATGCATTAGCTACAACGAAAATACGTATTTGAAGTCAATTATTTTGCCTTAAGTCTCTAAAAATGTTTAGTAGGAGGAGTGGGGCAATCCTCAATTTCCAACTATGACAAATTCAACCCTTCTGTTGATGGCTTGACCTTCCAGGGTTTCGTTGGACACAATGGGGCTAGAGCTGCCAAAACCCTTGTAATCCACCCGAAACTCATTGAGTCCTCTGGATTTTATCAGGTAATCAGATACCGCTTTTGCCCTTTGAGTAGATAGCGTTAAGTTGTATTCTTTCGTTCCTTTGTTGTCAGTATGTCCCTCTATTTCGATTTTGATACGTCTGTTTTCAATCATATAATCATAGAGTTTATCCAGTTCGTCATAAGACGACTCCAGCAACACAGCCTGATCAAAATCAAATTGAATGCTGTTTAAAATAAACTTTTTGCCTACATGAGCTGGGCCGAAGTAGTCTGAGTCGGTCGTATCTTTCTTTACCAGTAGTTCCACAGGATATATTGGTTCGGAGGGATCTAAAGGGGTCACCTTCACGTCATCAATGAAATAATAGGAAATCATCGGCTGAAGGTTTTTTGGCATTTTGTCTTTTTTGGAAACAGGAAATTTCCTTTTTGTCTTTTTTACCTTGAGGTTTTTGTCGCTGACGAAATTCCCTATAGTCAGTGCCAATTCATCTCCTTTGGCCACAAATGTTCCAGATACTTTCATCCATCCGTCAATATCTTCCATGAGCGAATCAGGGTGACTTTGTACCTGAGGTTTATAATACCCTAAATCCATTGCCTGCCAGTCTATATGCGGCAGGTCTTTGGTAAAATACATGCTAATACTGTTGGTGGCATATTCACAGTTTTCAGCCAAATTGACCCACATTTCGGCATAATATGAATTTCCTTTTATCAAGGGTTTGGTAAGTTGAACCATTAAAAATTCTCTGTGATTGGCAGGGAGCTTCCAAGTTTTGCCACTTTTTGAAGTCAAATAGGTAATAAGGCCGGCATATGCACTTCCGGTTCTGGCTTTTTGAGTTCCAAATACATTGATCGGAATTCCGACCATAGTGCCATACGAGCATTCGTGAAACAGATCAGGAGAGGGGTCGGCTGTACCAAAAGGAAACCAAGCTTTAGTAAATTTCAGCTGGTTCATTGTAAATGGACAATTCTTCATTTCCTCGAAACTGGGGTTTGTGACCATGTTTTGACCAGATGCCTCAAAAAATGAAAAAGCTAAACTTAAAATGACGATGTAATGAAATTTTTGCATTGCCGCAATTTAACATCATTAAGGATTTTTGATGTCAAAAAATATATTCTTTTGGATGAACGGAGGTGTAAGGGCATAAGTTATTGGATGTTGGTGTTTTTAGGAATGGTTTTATTATACAAAGAGGATGTCTCAATTGGCTTATAATTCCCAGATTCATTCTGGGATCTCTTCGAGAAACAGCTTTAGATGAATTTTCGAAGGGGTGCCGGAATACCTGTATGGCTACAGTCAGGAATCCGGTAACTGTTTAGTCCTTTGAAACAGTCTTTCTAGCTGGTTAAAATAATGTTATTTACTACTGGCTATTGCCATCTGAATATCAATTACAAAATGCTTATGGATTATTTCAAGAATTGCTGTTTCCACTATATAACTGTTGGCGGTTATGTTTATTTAAAAAAGCCGTGATTGTTTTGAACCTGTTTTTAAAACATATAATTTCAAATCTCAATTCACTTAATCACTAATCAACTTGAAAAAAATCATCTCGATTCTTCTTGGGCCCTTGTCTTTTATTCTCATCTCATTGACTGGACCTTATGGAGGAATGTCGACTGAAGCACATGCCATACTTGCAAGTACATCTTGGATAGCGATATGGTGGATTACTGAGGCAATACCCATTGCAGTTACCTCTTTGTTGCCACTGATTTTGTTTCCATTGTCAGGAGGATTGGATATTAAAAGCACCGCTTCGGCTTTTGGAAATAAAATGATATTTCTTTATTTGGGTGGTTTTATTATAGCCATAGCCATTGAGAAATGGAACCTACACAAGAGAATTGCTTTGAATGTGATCAGGACAATTGGTACCGATATGAACAAGATGGTACTTGGGTTTATGGTAGCAACCGCTTTTTTGTCTATGTGGATATCAAATACGGCTACCACCGTCATGATGCTCCCTATAGGTATGGCAATTGTGCTCCAACTCTCTGATTCGGACAAGGTAGATAGAA
>CAXBNB010000521.1:0-3829 GCA_963976505.1 uncultured Reichenbachiellaceae bacterium | reverse complement strand
GTATCTTTTTGCTTGGTGGTGCATGAAATGATGAGAAAACTTAGAATAAGGGGTTGGGTAATGTTGGATAATTTCATTTACTGATGGGATTTTTGTTGTTTAATCATTTTAATGTTGGGTGCATTGACTCATACCGATTGGTAAGTGCCATAGCTTTTTGGGAAGTTAAGGTTTTCTGATTCTAAACACACAAACTTCTGAGCAGATTTATGAGTTGAACTGGCTTTTATGGTCTAAAAATGCCAATTTGGTTGAGTTTGAATGATGTTTAGGAATTTCGGATAAAAGGATAGTTGGTGAAAAGTGTAGCAGAAGTATTGACCGTTGATCGGAACAGCCGACCAAAATCTTCGCGACGGCTAGTCGATATCTCCTCCAACCTTTAATCCGCTAGGTACACGGTCAGGGATGCGTTTATCAAATTGGGTATCATTGAGTGAGCTCAGAAACGCAGTAATGCGAGACATGTCCTGAACACTTATTTCTACCTCATTGATCAAAGAATCGAAGGCTGTTTTGGGAACAAGGGGATTGCGTTCTTTCCCTTGAGAAATATCTTCGTAAAACTCCAATACTTCCTTCAAATCGGACATACTTCCATTGTGCATATAAGGGGCTGTAAACCGCAGGTTTCGTAATGTTGGAGTGCGAAAGGCAAACTTCTCATCAAAGCCCTTGTCAGGCACAGATAGCTTTTTATTTTCGGGAACTCCCAATACATGTATTTTGAAATCCGAAAACATTGGGCCATTGTGGCAATTGGCACAGCCTGCTTTCATAAACAATTCGAATCCATCTTTTTCTGAAAGAGAAAGTGCGTTTTCTTCGCCTCTCATATATTGGTCAAACCGACTGTTATTTGCTGTCAATTGCCTTTCGAAACTGGCTATTGCCTTTCCCAAGTTGTCAATGTTAATGCTTTCTGTTACACCAAAGGCAGTTTTAAACAATTGTTGGTATTCAGGAATAGCCTTCAGCCTGGCAACAACTTCATCCAATATTTCATCCTCTTCATAGCGTGTGCCACGCATTTCATCAAAAGACTTGATGGGTTCGAGGGCTTGTCCTTCCAGGCTTTTGATTCGATTGTCCCAGAACATTGGAGCCTCCTCCGGCACATACTTGTTAGCCGTATTCATTCCATTAAAAGCGGTGTTGAGGATCGTGTGGGCATTTCGCTTTCCGAGAGGGATAGTGTTGGGCTCATTAAATGCTCTGTTTAAACTGAGTCCTTTGCCATTTACTCCAATGGAGACATCTCTCAGTTCAGCATATCCATTGCTCGGGTGATGACAAGTAGCACAAGCCACATCCTTATTTCCAGATAAGATCGGATCAAAAAACAACATTCTTCCAAGTTCTATTTTTTGTTCTGATATAGGATTGTCAGCAGGAGTCTTGAACTCTAGGGGCAAGGCGTCAACTTTGGACAACTTCTCTAGTCTTCTCGCCTTTTCCAACCTTGCTGCTTTCTCTTTCTGATATCCCGTATCCGACGGTGAACAACCCACAACAATCCCTAGAAAACAAATGATGGACAGAAAAAAATGCGTGGTTTTCATGCTTTTCGAAATGAAATGGATCGAATGTGCAAGATTATGATAATGGTTCAAACTTAAAAATGATCCTGATCATGTTTGATCAGTTTTGTACTCAGGGTCTGAATCGAATCTACCAGTTCAGCTACCTGAGCTTTTGCCCTTCACCAGTTATTTCCTTATTTCTAACAATTCGTTTTCTAATGCCGCTTTTCGGTTTGCTGTACACTATTTAAAGTGCCCAGTAGCAAATCATTCTTCTCGTATGGATCAGTTGACAGATCATACATAGGTTGCGGCGGTATAAAAGTAGATCAGACTTAGGAAGCTTCCAGAATATAGGGATTGGACATGGAAATTCGCCCAAACCTTTTTAAAAGTGCCTCTTCGTTTTCTTTATTTAAATTTTCTTTTTCAAGAATTTCCTGAATCATCGGTTGTTTTAGACCGGGAATTCTTATTTTAAAAAAAGGCCATAAAACCTCACTTTCATAAGTTTTATTTAAGTCTGAAAAACCCGCAAGTCTTCGAAAAGAGTTTTGATTTTTAAACTCCTCTGAATATTTGAAAACCCACTTTCCATTATTGATATTTAAATAACCAACATCAATAGATTCAATTTTCAAAGTAAACTTAATACTTCCATTGAACTCAAAAGTAATTGGGTCTTCACTGGATTTATTAAAAAGCTTCTTTATAAATTCTTTCATTTAACTAATCCTCTTATTATGTTAAAACGTAATCTTAATATCTCTTTCATTATTTCTTTTCGCTCGTGGCTGAATAATGAAAAAACGTGACGATCAAGTTTTGAGTATACACAATTTTCTTTTTCTTCAGTGCAAAGGTAAGTAACTATATCCTTGTATTTATTATCGTATTTCACCAAAAATTCAATTAATTGGAAATGATTTGCTTTTGGGTTCGATTCACAACTAAATCTTGGTTCGGACTTTTTCAAATATGATTCTACTTGTTTAGAGCTGGTTTTATAGCCCTTATATAATTTTAGTAATCTGTCTTGAGTATGGTTCCAAAAAAGGCCTCTCGCAGAGTCATAGACTGGCGCAAAAACAACTCCAGTTTTTTTCCCTTTAGCGGTATCGCCAATAACACCCCAATTATAGAAATGTCGATCATTATTACCTGCTAATGCATCAAAAGTTATCATTTTAATCAATTCAGTTAAAATGTGGGATTCTTCTTTGGGATAAACATGCTTTATAGCCTGTTCAATAACATCGAAAGTTAAATATTCACGACGGTTTTTTTTATCCTCATTTATTTCCTCAACAAATTCCTTGTCCTCGAGATATTCTGCAAGAATTTCTATACCATGAATTAATCTCTGACCTTTCTTTAAAAAATCTTTACTTAGAAAGCGTACTTGTCCATTTATAACTGCCAATTGGGTTTCATTCATTTTGAGCCCTAGGCCTTCTCCAATTTTATTTATTGCAAATTCCACAATTGACTCATGTGGATATGATTTTCCTCCAAATTTCGCATAATAACCATCCCATTGGTCAGGAGAGCTGATTCTTGGGCAATTGGGATAGTAGAAATATGCCTTTATATATTGCTTAGGAGCTTCTCCATCTAATGGTACATCGACAATATGGTAATTTCTCTCTTTAAGGATAGGAATTTTTGAAAGAGGTAAGTTTCCTGAAAATTGAGCTGAGGACTCCTTTCTGAGTTTTAATTTAAAGTTAACCATATACTATTTAGCTATTTTTGATAACAAGTTATGATAGTGTTTTATACTCAATTTCACTAATCCCAAATCTACGAATTTAACATTTTTTTGAAAGGTATATTCGTTACTCCAAAATTGGATTCAAATTTCAAGGTAATTTCTCTAGTAGAAATTCCTTTTGCAGGAAACGAGTTGTCAGATTAAATAAAATCTACAAAGGTGTGATATCATTTGAGATGTATGTACAAAAAAGGGGATGTCAGATAAATAACTTGCAAAGTTATTCCTGTCACCCTAAAAAGACAAAACCCCTGACAATCAATAGATTATCAGGGGTTTTAGTACCCAGGGCCGGAATCGAACCGGCACGGCCAAAGCCACTAGAGTTTGAGTCTAGCGCGTCTACCAGTTCCGCCACCTGGGCTTTTGGAATTTGGTGTGTTTTACGCTCAATTTATGATCATAATCCGACACCTTTCTGGTAACCTTTCTTAAAAGGGATGCAAACTTATTTAAAGATTTGAATTAATCAAATTAGAATATGAAATATCGGAAATTATTTATTGACGCTCGTAAGAATGCGCCAATGGTT
>CAXBNB010000520.1:0-3831 GCA_963976505.1 uncultured Reichenbachiellaceae bacterium | reverse complement strand
GAGCACCCCTATGTTTCGGGGTTTTTCCAAACTTGAAAGTTTAGGTATTTTACCTAGCAGGAATTTTTGATTGGAATAATGGGTATGGAAGAGTGGAGTGCTACTTTTATATTGAAGTTACCACCATTGGGTTTGATGCGTTATGAAGAGTATTTAATTGTTTTCAGTTATCCTTTGAGAGTTGACAAGCCTGATCAAAAACATCGCTTCAATTTACTGTGCAAATAGTTTTTTTCTAGACAGTCACGAGATACAATCGCGCGCAATTGGAGTCAAATTCGCAGTAGAGGGTTAGATTTTTCTCTATGGACACTACCTCCGCAGGTATGACGGCATTCATAATCGGTTTTCGTCATTTCTGCGAAGGCAAGAATATCAATAATAAAAACAACAAGGACGGTAATCCCATTTTTTACAAACTAATATTTCCTGGATCTCTGCTGGTATGAAAAACATCTAGTATCATCACAGCTTCTGAGGTAACTTCATAAATGATTTTATAACTCCATATTACCTTGAACCTATAATTTCCAAATTCATCTTTTAGATACGGATCTTCTGCCAACTTTTGAGGAAAAATATTCAGGTTCTTGGTTGATTCAACTATGTCATTTCGGACTTTTCTTGCCCTATCAAGAGATTCTCTTTTTTTGATATAATTGTAGATGCTTTTTAAGGCATATTTCGCATCATCATCCCAGATGATGTTGAGCTTCTTTTTTACCATTGCTCCATTTCCTTCTCAAGGTCTTCCTGAGTAGTGAAATTTCCGGATTCTATATTGGATTTAGCTTCCTTGACTCTGTCTTTAATGGTTTGCACACTCATAGGTTTCCCTGGCAAAGTATAGTCTTCTTCAAAATATGCTTTGGCCATAGCTTGCATCATGTGCAGAAGCTTTTTATCCCCCTGCTTTACATATTCGTGTAGTTCTTCTCTTAATTGTGCTGTGCCCATAACTTTTAAGGTCTTTTTCCAAAGTTAACGATTTCAATATTTATTCAGTTTGTTAGAGGATACTTATTTTAGAAAGCACAAAGCCAATACGCTCTTCCCATGGTATTAAAGACATAAATCAAATTCGCTACTAAGACCAAATTCCTTCTCTATGGGATACCTGTCTTCACAGGTTTGACGGTACTCACAATCGGTCTTCGTCAAATCGCGCAGGCAGAGATCTCACAATGCCAGTTTTTCTGTTCGTCAACCTAAGACCAGAGAAAGGAAAGCTTAGCTAGAAATGAGATCTTTCGCTGCACTCAAGATGACAAAGCTTACCACCTGCGCTACCTTGTCCCCGAATAAAAACGGGGCAGGCTATTCTGAACGCCCGCCTTCCGGCGAGGCAGACATCTACCCACTCTACTACTGAAAACGTGATAAAATACAGTTTTGTCTGGTCTCGAATTTTGTACTTTTCACTCACACCTAAAAATAGTATTTCCTTGAAATGATTGATATAAATACCAAGGAAATAAATTCATCGATAGGCACATTCCCTGCGCGAATCTCAAGATTCGTAACTCAACACTAAAATAAAACCCTTCAAGAATTGCATCATTCCTTTTCTTCTTTATGGGCACGGAAATAACTTCTGCGCCAGAGGGCCAGAGGGGCTACTTTTCATTCATTACTTTACATCCTTCGGAAGACTTAAAAGAACGGGGCTTACATTGCTTAAAATTCACTTTAAGACTATCTTTGTACTATACCGTATTTATAGAGATATGCTACAAATAGGAATAAACTTCAAGGAGATAAGAGTGAAGAAAGGGCTGGTGCAAAAAGAAGAGGTTGTTACTGCTGGTTGGCAGCTTGTCAACTACAACAAAATGGAAAAGGAAGAGGGTAAACCATCTGTCGATGCTTTAAATAAGATCAGTAAACTTTTTGACATGACCGTTGCTCAGATCATCAACCATGAGAGCGATCTACCACAAGGTGTTTCTATTGAAAATAAATCTGTAATGGAAAGAATGAAGCTTATCGAGCAATTGGAAGCAGAGAATAAGCAAGCGATATTTCGTATTATTGACGGTATGCTGACCAAATCCAAGTTTAAAGATTTCTTCAACAAAAATGTAACTGCATTATGAAACAAGTCACATTAAACATCCCTGACAATAAGTATCAGTTCTTTATTGAGCTTGTCAAAAATCTTGGTTTTGATAAAGCTGAAGAACTAGACATTATTCCTGAAGAGCATAAAGCCATTGTACGAGAGCGATCGTTAAAGTCTAAAGAAAACCCTGATAGGTTACTGGACTGGGATCAGGTACAGGATAATTTCAGATTCGATTAATGGCGTATAAAATCAAAACCGAGCCAGAGGCTCATGACGACATTCAGGAAGGTATCGACTGGTACAACGAACAAAAACCTGGCCTTGGCCGTAAATTCCACGCCGAAGTAAAAGCCTACTTCAAAAAGCTAAAAACAAACCCCTTCTTTCAAGTCAGGTATGATGACGTGCATTGTCTGCCTATCAAAAAGTACCCGTACATGATTCATTTCTCTATCGACGAAACAAACAAAAACGTCACCGTAAAAGCTGTTTTCAATACTAGCAAAGATCCGAAAAAGTGGACTGATAGATAATACAAAAAGCCTCTGATCCCCCGTTGTTTTAAGTGTTCTGAAAGATCACTTGAAACCTATTATGAAAACCAGTGTCTGTGACACGGCATCATTCATTCTATCATTTTGAGTGACAGCAGCCCTTTCTTCCCCGAATAGTCTCTGGCACTTGAATATCGGTATTCTTCCGGTTCATCTACCATATCAGCAATTACAGGATTCATGTGTATATAATTCAGTTTTTGATCCATAAATTTATTAGACATTAAATGCTCAGCATGGTTATCCTGCTTCCAAAACTGGTAGTTCGTATTGTTACGGTTTTTCTTGCCTGCAGATGAAAATATCCACAACATCCAGTTTCTTCTACTTTCATGCTTGTTCTTTTCTATGGCTTCAATGATTTTTGAAGACGTGTACTTTTTAAAATCACGCACAATATTAGATAGTGTCTGACCACTGGCAGCTCTAGATATGATCAAATGCAGGTGGTTGCTCATTATTACCCATCCGTAAATCTCCAATCCCTTCTCTTTTTGACAAAACCGGAGGCTTTCCAATACTATGGGCTTGTATTCTGATCGGGTAAAAACATCTACCCACTCTACCACGGTGAAGGTAACAAAGTAAATCCCATCAGGATCATTGAACTTATAGGCTGACATAGGATCAAATATAGCAACTATAATGGTTTACCTCCGAGACAGAGTCTCTGCCTTTCATTCATTACTTTCAAGTCATCCTTCGGAAGACTTAAAATAACGGACTTCTTTTACACCGTGTCACAGACACTACATTTCATTATATAGTTTCAAGTGTGCTACGCAACACTTAAAACAACGGGATACAATATTTCATACTCTCCAACAATATACCACAATACAAAGGCCTGATAAACACATCAATCCAATTTACCGTGGCAAATGACAGAAAGTACAGGTGACTTTGATCTCATATTTTGTAGTTTCTGCTCACGGATAGTAAGTTAAAAACTTACAGGAATTATTTCCACATATTGTAATCACTAATACTCGAACTCAAAGCCTGCCCAGACATGATCACCACAAGTTACGCTGCGCTAAACTTGCGGTAGAGGGGGGCTCTCAACTTACGCTAAAAGGATTTTATTTTCCTCTTCTTTTCTACATCTGTAATGACAGCCTGTCCCGATTTTTCATCGGGATAAAGTCCGAGCCACATGTCTGCCTGCCGTAGGCTGGCTCGAATTAGCCACTTCTATATTTCAATCCTGCT
>CAXBNB010000519.1:0-3838 GCA_963976505.1 uncultured Reichenbachiellaceae bacterium | reverse complement strand
TTTCCTAGCATTAACCTTAAGTTGAATTTTTTATTCAATCATTACCCTGAGGCCTATGCTGTGGATAGAACAGAAGGAGCAAATGCCATACGGCAAAATTTGGATAATCTAAAGAATGCCGGATCTATGTATGGGGCTATTATCTATCATAAAGCCCCAATCGTAATGCGACAGTTAGAAGAGTTGATGGGTGAGTATGCCTTTAGAGATGCTTTGAGAGAATACCTTGTAAACTTTAAAGGCAAGAATGCTACTTGGAATGATTTGGTGGAAATCATGGATGTAAAAACCAAGGTTGATTTGAAAAAATGGAGCCAAGTATGGATCAATGAAGCTGGTATGCCTTTTATCGACATAGAGTTTATAGACCAGAATGGTGAAGGGCAATTTGATATTATACAATATGACCTCTTTGGCAAGAATAGGGTTTGGCCTCAGAAATTCAATATTTCATTTTCTTATACTGATGGAGACATTAGATATCCCGTATATTCAGAGTATTCTCACTTTGAGATTAAGAAAAACGAAGGAACGGAGATGCCTCAGTTTGTGCAGATGAATACCAATGCTTTTGGGTATGGGATATTCGCTTACGGCCTGGATTATTTCAAAGATGAATTTCAATTTAATATGGCAAGAATAGATATTCCTTCAATGCCAGACGAACTGGATCGTGGCTCTGCCTATTTGACATTACATGAATACTTGCTGCATGAAGGCATGAATCCATTGAAATACCTGAGGTATTTGGAAGAGTATATTTATGTTGAAGACAATGAATTGATTTTAACCTACCTACTGGACAACCTAGAGTTGGTCTACTGGAAATTCCTTACAGTTGAACAAACAAAGGAATTGGCGGCTGAGGTGGAGTCCTTGCTTATACAGAAGCTGGGTCGGGTGTCAGATCCCAAGGTCAAGCACTTAGTACTAAAGAAATACATAAGTATGGCGCACACTGAGGGTGGGGTTAGAAATCTAATGAATTTCTGGAATAAATCAAGTGTGCCTGAAGGGATGGAGTTAAGCGAAAACGAGTTTGTTTCTTTGGCCTATAACATCCAATTGAAATCAAATCAGGTAACGGGAGTCATTGAGGATCAGATTAAACGAATGGACAACCCTGACAGGCAAGCTGAAGTAAGATTTGTGAGCCAATCTCTGTCATTAGACTCAGAAAAACGGAAAGCTTTTTTTCTTTCATTGCTTGAGCCTGAAAATAGAGAACATGAGGCTTGGGTCAATCAGGCATTGTATTATTTGAATCATCCCCTCCGAACAGATACTTCTATTGATTACTTGGATCTGGCATTAGAAGAAGTAGAGGAAATTCAAAAAACGGGTGACATTTTCTTTCCTAAAAGATGGCTTGACAATACATTGTGGGGACACAATTCAAGTAAAGCAGTCGCTATCATTAAGATATACCTTGAAGACCATGAAGCGTTAGATGAAAAGTTGAAACAAAAGGTACTTCAATCTGTGGATATGGTTTTTAGGGCTGAGACAGACATTTCTCAGTATGCTCAAAGTAATTAATTTACATGAAGAGCGTTTAGTTTACATTGAACAGTGGGTATAAATCAACTTATAGTCGATAGTTACTAAATGATATTTCAAACCTGAAAATTGACTGAAAACGAAAAACTTGCGAAGTATGCCCGCACAGGGGATTTAGAATTGCTAGGGCAGGTATATGCTGACTATATGCATTTGGTTTTTGGTGTCTGTCTCAAATATTTCAAAAACAAAGATGATGCTCAGGATGGTGTCATTCAGGTTTTTGAAAAATTGGTGGTTGATTTAAAAAAGCATTCCGTCACCAACTTTAAAAGTTGGTTGTATGTTACATCCAAGAATTTTTGCCTGATGGAATTGCGAAAAAATAATAAAATCCAAAATACTTCATTGGAAAATGTGGAATATGCACTTCCTACGCATCATGAACAAGAAGAACCAGTTGATGAAGAAGGATTGGAAGAATGCATTGAAAAATTACCTGAGATTCAGCAGAAATGCATTCGATTGTTTTACCTGAAAGAACATTGCTATAAAGAAATAACTACCATGTTAGATACCAATTTGAATCGTGTAAAAAGTGCCATTCAAAATGGGAAACGAAATTTAAAATTATGCTTAGAAAGAAAGCGTGAACATATTCAATAACGATATCGACCACCTCTCTATTGGGGAAATAAAGGCTTATCTTGACAATCAAATGTCCAATAAGGAGAGGCATGATTTTGAGCATCACCTTCTAGGCTGTGACTTATGTAACGATGCGTTTGAAGGTTATCAGTCTTCCGGAATATCATTTGAAAATGACACAAAGCAACATTTAGAGTCAATTTTAACCAACCGTACTAAAACCAATAGGTTCCCTAAAATGGCTATAGCAGCCTCTGTCGTGATGCTGTTATGCGCTTCAATTGTTTTTGTTTTTTCTTATTTCGATTATGACAGCACGGAAGTTTCTATGGTGGAAAAGGAGAAAAAGGAACCAGCAATGGCGCCATTGGAATTTGAAGATTCCGTTGAGTCTATAAAAAATAAGGCTATAGAAAAGGCACCTAAAAAAGTTCAAAAAGAAGTCAAATCTATTCCCAAGTCTGAACCAATAATCGTGGAGACTGAAAAAAGGAATGAAGAGAAATTGGTTGATGGAAATGGTAGTTCGGACCTTGTAGAGTCCGATGAAGCGGATGCATTCCTTGAAGAAATAGTAACGGAGGATATTGTATTAGCCGATGATGATATCGAAGATGTTGCTTTTGAGAGTATAAGACCTGAAGTAAATACGGCTAAAACTCGAATTAAAAAACAGGTTTTTTCTGGACGTTCTCAAGCTTACCCCTTGTCTATAGAAAATAACAAAAGTAGATTGACAGTTCAAAATGCTGTGCCTATTATGGGAATTGATTCCTATAAGTTATATTTAAAGGACAGTTTACGATATCCTAAATCAGCGAAACAAAATCAATTGCAAGGGCATGTTGGGTTAAGGTTTATGGTGACGGAAAAAGGAGCATTGACTGACCTTATAGTAACCAAAGAATTGTCAAAGGATTGCGATTTAGAAGCCAAAAGATTGGTGTTGGAGGGATCAAAATGGGCATTGATCGATAAAAGTTTACCTGTTGATCAAAATGTTGTAAACTTGACAATAGCGTTTACAATAGAATAAAGAGTAACAATTTTAAACATAGAACAACGAATAGATGTCGAAGTATTTTAGCCGCAGAAATCTGGATTTTTTCCTTTATGAAGTGTTTGACATTATGTCTTTATCAAAATTTGATTACTTCAAGAAGCATAAAAAAGATACTTATAATTTGATAGTTGATTCGGCTATCCAACTTGCTGACAAAGAGCTGCGTCCCTTTTTCGTTGAAATGGATCGCAAAGAACCAAAATTTGAGGGAGGACATGTGAAGGTGCACCCTCAAATCCGTAAGCTGATGAAAGAATTTGGTGAAGGTGGATGGATATCTGCTGATGGTTCAGAAGAGTTCGGTGGGCAAGAATTGCCTTTAACCCTTACTTCTTGCACTCAATTTGTATTTGGTGCAGCCAATTATTCAGCCAGTGTTTTTCCATTTTTGTCAGCGGGAGCCGCCAGGTTGATTGAAAAATTTGGGTCAGAACAGCTGAAAAACGAATACATCCCTAAAATGTATAACGGAGAGTGGCAGGGAACAATGGCAATGACCGAAGCGCACGCCGGAAGTTCACTTTCAGATATTTCATCCTCGGCTGAAGCTATAGATGAGGAAGAAACTGTGTTTAGTATTAAAGGTCAAAAGATCTTTATTTCTGCTGGAGATCATGATGGAGTGGA
>CAXBNB010000518.1:0-3839 GCA_963976505.1 uncultured Reichenbachiellaceae bacterium | reverse complement strand
CATACTATTAAAGATTTTAGGTTATTAATTCGTTTCAAGTTTATTTATTAAAATTCATTCCCACCGGATCGTCCCAAATGCGTCATT
The DNA here is from genome assembly GCA_963976505.1 of uncultured Reichenbachiellaceae bacterium. GTDB lineage: Bacteria > Bacteroidota > Bacteroidia > Cytophagales > Cyclobacteriaceae > CAXBNB01. The sequence goes on along the minus strand of CAXBNB010000518.1, from coordinate 3,752 downwards.
GCACACCTGAATCCGATTGAAGCTCTTGTTGAATCCTTGTATTCATAAGTTCTAGTTCCTGTTTCAAGATAATATGCAATATCTTTCCAAGATCCTCCTCTGATTACTTTTTTGGTTATTTTTTCGTCAAAATATGTAGGGTTCAAATCCCATACTAAAGGCATAGAAGATGGGTTAAAAGCATCTTCACACCATTCTGCTACATTACCAGACATTTCATAGAGACCATAATCATTTGCAAAAAATGTTGCAACTGGTGCAGTATATGCAAATCCATCATCAAAGTAGTTTCCTCTACCTGGTTTGAAGTTTGCCAACAAACATCCTTTTTGATTCCTTATATAAGGGTTACCCCAAGGATACTTGGCCATATCTCTACCGCCTCTTGCTGCATACTCCCACTCAGCCTCTGAAGGCAATCTGAAGTTTGGCATTGGGAACAGCCCTTTTTCAGCTCTGAATGAATTCAAGTGATCCGTTCTCCATTTACAAAAATATTTTGCCGCTTCCCAATCTACACCAACAACAGGGTAGTTGTCAAATGCAGGGTGCGACCAGTAATACGCCATCAATGGATCTCCCATGTGGTGCACAAAATCTCTTGTCCATACTGTGGAATCAGGGATTAAATCTTCAAGAACAAATCCTTCAGGTAAATCCACTTCTGATCCTTCAAGAATATCTTCAGTAAACTGACGGTACTCATTGTTAGTGATCTCGGTATCATCCATAAAAAATGGACCGATGGTTACCTGCTTGTTGAAATTGATTTGGGTTGCAGCCACATCTTCATCTGCCTGCCCCATGTGAAAAGTTCCTGGAGGAATTGCTACCATACCAAATGGCCTGGACATTTCCCAACCCTCTCTACCGGGAGCTCCGACGAGCTCTCCATTATCATCGAACCCTGTACCTCCACCAAAAAGACCGCCTATGATTCCGCAACCTTGCAGACCAAAAACAGCCAAAATGAGCAGTAGAGACGAGCTCTTTAAAACACCTATTTTATTCATAACACAAAATTTAAAAATCATACTTTACTATAACACCTATACCTGTAATATATTGCATGGTTCAAACCATAAATATAATTCATAGATATTAATTACATGAAATTAATTCTAAAAATTATATCAATCATGTCGAAATATAAATTTTAGCAGCTCAAATTGTACAAATAATATTAAATGGCAAAATTTTTCCCTCAAAATCTGAATCGAGGAGTCCTAATTATTTTTTTACTGCCAGTTGATATGTTAGGTAAATTGTACCTAATATAAATTTCATGGGAGGTAGGTTGCTTGGCTTTCTGTTCCCCTACTACATAATCAAACGCATAACCAACCCTCATCTTATTGTCTTCCAAAAACGAATACCCCATCAACAAGATCAAAGCCTCATTGTCTCTATAAGAAACTCCGCCCCAAACTTTATCATCATAAGTGACTATGCCACTTAAATCAAAAGAGTAATTTGTCAAATCTGTTTTTATCAATACCGAAGGAGTAAAAACCAGTTTGTAAGACACCTTATAGTTATACATACCAGATAAGTTAACATTTCTTTCAATCTGGTTGCGAAACTCAGCTGATGCCTGGCTCAATCCAAAATCAAATGAAGGGTTGAGTAAATGATTGACACCAATGCCCAGTGAATAGTCCTCGGTAGAGTAAAAGACTCCAAATCCCAAATCAAAAGCGATTTGAGATTCTCTCGTTCCTGTATTGAGTGGATCTGATGGATCATTAAATCTAAATTGAGTAAAATCTATGGCCTGAGAGATAATACCCGGCTTTAGCCCAATACTCAACTGTCCCCGACGTAGTTTTTTATGATATGCAATAGCCAACTCCAGGCTAAGGTTTGATAACGGCCCTAACTTATCGTTGATGATATTGAAGCCAACACCAAGATCCTTTTCTTTAAAATTTATAGGAGTTGAAAACGAAATCAACTGGCTGCTGGGTGCACCACCATCTCCATCAAATGAAGAACTATAACCCAGCCACTGGGTTCTATGGAATGCAGAAACATGTGATTCTCCATCAACTCCAGCCCAACCTGCATTGTAAAAAAGGGGGTTGAGCATGTACTGACTAAACTGTACATCCTGTTGCGCTAACAGTTGAGTGCTACAGGCAAAACAGATTAAAACCGCTGGTATGATTCTTTTCATTCAATCGCAATTATTAAACAGAACCTATATCTATTTAATCAAAAAGGAAATTTAAGTAACCTGCTCTACATTCCCATAATTTTTAATGTAAATGTGAACAAGAAAATATACGATTCTAAATAATCAATGAGATCAAATACCCTTATTGGATATTCAAATAAATTAGAAATGTAATGGAGATAAGAATAATAAAAAAGCCCGACTTATAAGCTATTCACTTTTTTGATATAGATTTCCAAAGCACCCGTCATAGAAGGGGCGTTGGGAAGTGGTGCCTCAATATCACAAATCAATCCAGCATCTTTTGCGGCTTGAGCGGTAGTTGGTCCGAATACAGCTATTCTTGTATTATTCTGCTTAAAATCAGGAAAATTCACAAACAATGAATTGATACCGGATGGGCTAAAGAAAGCAATAACATCATAATTGACATCAGCCAAATCAGAAAGGTCACTTGCCACTGTTTTGTATATGATGGCTTCCGAACAAACAAATCCATTTTCATTTAAGAAAGTTGGAATATCGTCTTTTCTAATGTTCGAACAAGGGAAAATAAATTTCTCATTTTTGTGCTTTTTCAACACTTCTATAAGATCACTAGCCGTTCTTGAACCTGTGAATATTTTTCTTTTTCTTATTACTATATATTTCTGCAGGTAATTTGCCGTTTGCTCTGAAATACAGTAATACTTCATGTCAGATGGTATCTCAACTTTGCTTTCTGCTGCTAATCTGAAAAAATGATCAACTGCGTTTCTGCTTGTGAAGATTACCGCTGTATGACTAAGGATATTTATTTTTTGCTTTCTAAATTCCTTAATATCTACAGGATCAATTTGGATAAATTGACGAAAATCAACTTTAATATCGTATTTTTCTGACAGGGCTGTATAAGGAGACTTAGCGTCAACCACTGGCTGTGGTTGAGAAACAAGAATTGTTGAAACTTTATTCAATCTTTTTTTATCTTCAGTTAAAATGCCTTCACTCATTATTTTTGACCTTTTAGAGAAATGTAATTAATTAATGCAAGAAAAATTTTAAGACTATAATAAGCGGGATGATTTCTGTGCCGCAAATGTAGGAAAATAAATGCATATTTTTATAACCAGTCAATTTATTTAACTTAAATAAAATTAAAACTGGTCGCAGCAAAAGCATTAATATGAATACTGTAAGAAACAATTTTCGGTATTCCTCTAGGTAGCCTCCTCCAATGGATAAATTGACAATTGATAACACAAAGAAAATGACTGTCAGAAAAAGAGTAATTCTAAAATAGTCATAATACTGAATCATGTGAAATTTCTTAAGTCTGTAAATTTCACTCACAACCCGTACTAAAAAGTACTTAAAAAGCATTAAAAATATCAAAAATACTGACAATCCTGCTCCTAGAAGGATCAAGTCTGATGTACTCTCTATTTCATATTGTCTGAAAAATCCATCTGACAACACCAATGTCATAGTTACAATAGAGAAGCCTGAAGCCACTCCATAGAGCAACAGCACCAAAAGATTGGTGGTGGAAAATATTCCGATAGAAAACAGGCCCTCGGACCTGGGCTTAATGGCA
>CAXBNB010000517.1:0-3840 GCA_963976505.1 uncultured Reichenbachiellaceae bacterium | reverse complement strand
ATTTCAAGAAGCAGAGGCCATCCAATGGTGCAAAGAAAACGAACAGTCCGTTGAGGACATATTTCAAGAGTTAGGGATTGATGAATATGAATTAAATATTCGAAATAAATTTCATGAATATTTTACCTATGCCGACCAACAGTCTGCCAAAACACCCGTACAAATGGGCGGGCCAGGTGGACTAAACACACTTTTCAACCTAGCCAATCACTACAAACCTCTTCGACTACTGGAAACCGGCGTGGCTTACGGCTGGTCTAGTTTAGCCATGCTACTCGCTATTAAAGATCAGAGTAACTCCTCCCTTATCAGCATCGATATGCCCTATGTTGCAATGAACAATGAGTCCTTCGTAGGCACAGTGGTTTCTGATGATCTAAAGGAAAAGTGGACACTCATTAGAAAAGCAGATCGACATGGCATTCCACAGGCATTGAAAGTCCACGCTCATAACTTAGATTTCATTCACTATGATAGTGACAAAAGCCATAGCGGAAGAAGTTGGGCATATCCTATCTTATGGCAAGCACTAAATTCCGGAGGTGTATTCATCTCTGATGATATACAGGACAACACAGCTTTTAAGGAGTTTTGTGAGTCCATAGAAAAAATACCATTGATTCATGAATCAGATGGAAAATATGTTGGAATTTTACTAAAGAATTGAGTGGGTAACTATGCTTAACGTACTTTATCTAAGCTACGATGGCATCACCGATCCATTGGGTCAGTCACAAATATTACCGTATTTGAAAGGATTATCCCAAAAAGAGTATTCCTTTTTCTTGATAGGATTCGAAAAAAAAGATGCCTACAAAAAACAAAAGGAAGTCATTGAAAATGAAATAAAGGGTTTCGATATTCAATGGATTCCACAGAAGTATCATAAATCTCCGCCCGTTTTATCCACGTTATATGATACATGGATGATGAAAAAAACTGCTTCAAAAATAGTTTCAGAAAAGGATATCAAAATAGTTCATTGTAGGAGTTACATCACTATGTTGGTTGGGCTCTATCTCAAAAGAAAATTCAATGTCAAGCTTCTGTTTGACATGCGTGGTTTTTGGGCGGATGAGCGTGTAGATGGAAACATCTGGAATCTGAAAAACCCCTTGTTCAAATGGATCTATACTTATTTTAAGAAAAAAGAAATGCAGTTTGCGTTGGAGTCTGATCATATCGTTTCACTGACCCATGCTGGCAAAGAAGAAATGGTCTCTGGAAATTTATTTGCTGACAAGTCCGTGAAAATAAACGCAAATAAAATCAGCGTAATCCCGTGTGCCACAGATTTAGATTTGTTTGATCCAGAGAAAGTGAGTGATAGTCAAGTTGATAAATACAAGCTAAAGCTCGGAATTGGCACCAATGATAAAACCCTGATTTACCTAGGGTCACTTGGTACCTGGTATTTGGTTAAAGAAATGTTGGAATTCTATAAGGTGTGGAAAGTCCAACATCCTGAATATAAATTTTTGTTTGTGACAAAGGATAACATGAATCTAGTATATCAACATTGCCAAGAGCTGGAGATCAAAACAACCGAAATTCTACATGCAGCGGCAAGTAGGATTGAAGTACCCATCTACATAAAGCTGGCAGACTTGGGCATTTTCTTTATCAAACCAGCCTATTCTAAAAAAGCCTCATCTGCAGTGAAAATGGGAGAAATGATGGCAATGGGATTGCTGTTTGTTACTAATAAGGGGGTGGGTGATGCTGATTATTATGTTAATATGTACAGATTCGCATATTTGGTTGAAAAAGACCAAAATGATATAAATTTATTACCATTAGAAAATTATCAACCCGATAAAAAGTCGTTAGATTATCTCAATTTAAAAACAGGGATAAATAATTATTTAAGCATTTATAATTCGCTTCTTTAATAATTGTATAATAATGTCAAAAGATAATATACCTCTTATTCTTATTCACTACGGAGATTCATTTTACCTAAAGTATGTAATAGGTTGCTTCAAATTGACAAACCCAACCAAAACAATAATTTTTTTGGGAGATGAAAAAAATGCCTATTTAGCCAACTATGGAGTAACACATATAAATCTTAATAAATATGTGAAATGTGAGACTGTAAAACTATTTAATGAAAAGTTTCAACTTATCGCAGGTGTCAATCATAATTATGGTAAAAATAACGGAACAGATTATTGGGTTCGATTCGTTTTTATGAGATGGTTCATCATTTATGAATGTGTAAAAGAACTAGGAATTGAGCAGTTCTGGACCTTCGATTCAGACAACATGATTGTCACAGATCTTAGCTCCAGTGAGAATGATATGTTTGAATATGATTGTACCACTCAGTGTAATGGAACTTGCATGAATGGTTTTGTAAATGGATTGAGTATAGTTAAGGGGTATATAGATAAAATTATTGAGTTGTTTAATGATGAGCACTTCCTAAATAAGCAAAAAAAAGATATGATTAAGTATCCTAGTTTTGCATTTACGGAAATGCGCGCTTTTTCAGAATACAAAAAATCTTCGCCTATTAAAACAATACACCTCCAAAGTTTGGATAATGGGATTTACATATTTGATGATTGCCTAATAACAAGTAAGTTAAACACTACATTTGAACTAGATATTTACCTTGAAAAAAGAGAACTACTATACTTGCAATTTTTAATGCAATTTTTACAGATTATGGAAAAAAAAGAAAGATGATATTTAAACGTAGCTTAATAAAAAGATTGACCTTGCGTTTTTTTTGCATGGTCATTAATCCAAAGTTTTGAATTCATTTGAAACTCCCATATTGTACTTAATGTTTAACCGACCTGACTTGGTGAAACAAACATTTCTAAAAATAAAGGAGCTGCAGCCGAAGTACCTTTTCTTAGCAGCCGATGGGCCAAGAGATGAAAATCTCGAAGACATTCCAAAATGTTCTGAATGTAAAGAATGGGTTCTAACACAGATAAACTGGGACTGTGAGGTTCAAACACTTTTTAGAGATAAAAACATTGGTTGTGGGTTAGCAGTGGGTGGCGCCATTACTTGGTTCTTTGAACATGTTGAAATGGGAATTATATTGGAAGATGATATACTGCCTAGCAAATCATTTTTCATGTTTTGTGAAGAACTATTACACTACTACCTCAATGATGAAAATGTTATGCATATTGGGGGATTGAATTTTTTAAAAAATTCAAATGGGTCGGATTCGTATTACTATTCTAACTACTCTCATATCTGGGGATGGGCTACATGGAGAAGGTCATGGCAATTTTATGATCATGAAATAGTTAAATCAGAATATCTCAATACTAAGAGATTAAGCCAAAACCTTAAATCAAGCATACAAGGTAATTACTGGAACAAAATTTTTGAAAACGTTAAAAAAGGAAAAGTGGATTCATGGGGGTATCGATGGCATGCCACTATATTTTTAAACTCTGGGATTTGTATAAAACCTTATAAAGATTTAGTTGAAAATATTGGTTTTGGAGCAGATGCAACACATACTGCAGGAGCAAATTATACGCTGATAAAGAATGAAATAAAGTTCCCTCTAGGACACCCAAAAAAGATGCTTATTGCGTTTAAAAAAGATTATCGATTGTTCCGGACAATTTATTTGCCTAAACCAAGTTTAATTGAAAAGTTGAAAAATTTGGTTCGTTGCATATTCCCAAGTAGATTTTATGAAAAGTTGAAAAAATATTCTAAGAATCTCAACTTAATCCGTAATCGTCATTAGAAATGTTTACCTCATTAATTAGTAATAATAATCACATTCGAAATTTAAATCATGGGAGATTATAATCAGTTATTATGGATAAGAGAAAATAGAAACTTAGTGAAAGGCCC
>CAXBNB010000516.1:0-3848 GCA_963976505.1 uncultured Reichenbachiellaceae bacterium | reverse complement strand
AATGATGATAAATATCGTTCCCAGAATCAGACGGAATTTGTATTTGAACAGGTATTTATTTAAATAGAAGAGGTCTTTCATTGAAGGTCAAAAGTAATCGATTACATGGAAATCCTGCTTGACGGACAGGCTGGCAGGAGATATTTTTACAAAAAAAATACTTACTCAAAGCAAGGAACGTAACTGACGTAGTTACCAAAATATATTCTCGATGAGTAAGAGGTTTTAATATTCGTCACAAAATTAGTTTATAACAACGACGGAAGATTTTAAATGTTTGTGAAATACTTTGAACTACAAAGAAAAATCTTGGAGGTATCCGATTAAGAGTATAAAATTCCTCTAAATTTGCGCCCGTTAACTAATACCACGAGTTATATATTATTGCTTTAATGAAATTCAGAAATGATTGAAGTAACAGAGCCGGAAGTAAGAAATAAAAAGTCTGTTTTTTCAGAAGTGGAAAAAATGGGTCATGAGCAGGTTGTAATTTGCAATGACAATGAGACTGGGCTCAAGGCAATAATAGCCATTCACAACACAGTATTGGGGCCAGCTATGGGAGGCACCCGAATGTGGAGTTACGCAACTGACGAGGAAGCATGGACAGATGCTTTGCGGTTGTCAAGAGGAATGACACTGAAAAATTCCATTGCAGGTCTAAACCTCGGTGGAGGCAAAGCAGTAATCATTGGAGATGCTGCCAAACTCAAGAATGAAGCGCTGATGAGGAGGTTTGGAAAGTTTGTGAATAGCCTTGGAGGGAAATATTGGACGGCAGAAGATGTAAATATGTCCACTAGAGATATGGAGTATATCCGAATGGAAACGCCGTACGTGACCGGAATGCCTGAATCTCGTGGCGGAGGCGGAGATCCATCTCCGGTGACGGCTTATGGCGTTTATATGGGAATGAAAGCAGCTTCAAAAAAGGCGTTTGGCTCTGAAAGCTTAGAAGGAAAAAGTGTGATGGTGCAAGGGGTTGGAAATGTAGGGACTTATTTAGTGGATTATTTGAAAGGAGAAAACGCTAAAATATTTATATCTGATTTCTCAGAAAACAAGCTGAAATACGTATCAGAAAAATATGGTGCCACTGTAGTGCCAATGGATGATGTTTATAATTTGAATTGTGATATATATGCACCCTGCGCTTTGGGCGCAACATTGAATGATCAAAATATTGCATTGTTGAAATGTGGTGTGGTAGCAGGTGGAGCCAACAATCAGCTGTTGGATGAAAAAGAACATGGTGAAATGCTGGTAGAAAGAGGTATCGTATATGCCCCAGATTTTTTGATCAATGGAGGAGGAATTACCAATTGTTATTTCGAATACAAAGGAGAATACAACCGTTCTTCAGTGATGTCACAGACCGAAAGGATTTATGACACTACACTGAAAGTGTTGGAACATGCAGAAAAAAACAATTCTACGCCACAGCAGTCTGCAATAGATATTGCTTTGGATAGAATTGAAAAAATAGGAAAAATTAAGGTTTCTTTATAATTAATAATATTATGAACGGATGTGAATTCCGCTCTTAAACGCTCTTTGAAATGCTCAATCGCAGAACTTTACGCATAAAAGCAATGCAAACCATATTTAGTTTGCACACAGCCAGGGAGGCTGAATACAACATTGCTTTAAACCATGTCAAGGATAAATTTATCCCTGACCTCAACAGCATGGAGGAGCAAGACAAGGTGCAGTTGGCTAAGGATAGAAAAACTGCGGAAACCTGCTTTGTCAATACTTTTCGAAATGGTGGAGACAATCTCGATCCTGATGTTACAAATGAGATCTCCGTAGCAGTATCCAATGGATTGAAAGATTATGAGAGTAAGGTGATCAATACCAAACTTACCTATAGGAAAAGGTTGATTTTTGATGTGAAAAGAATCTTCGATCAATACCTGGAGTTGCTTCTCCTTATGTCAGAGTTACAGCATACGGTGAAGGTTGGACTGAAGAAAAACCAGCCATCTAATTTTATTTCCAATAGTTTGATAAAGGTTTTTCAGGACTCAAAAGAATTGGATGAGCTTGTGATCAAAAAAGGAATATCATGGCAAAATGAAGTGAGTATGCTTCGTTCGTGGGTAAGAGAAATCATGAAAAAGGATGAAAAATTCCTGGAATATGAAGCCCTATCAATCTCCCAGTTTTTCGATTTTTCTGCAACTATAGCATGGTACATATATAAATCTTTGATATTCAAAAATGAAACCATTGCAGCTCATTTTGAGTCTTTGGATTTGGGATGGTCAGAAAACAGTGCCGTATTGAAAAGTATGGTACTCAAAACCATTAAATCTGTTGAGTCTATAGAAAGTGAAATGGTATTAATGGAACTTTCTAAAAATTGGGAAGAGGATTTGCTATTTTTGGAAAACATATTTGATTTTTCTGTAAAGAATGAGGATGAGTACCATGCTATAGTTGCAGAAAAATCGAAAAACTGGGAGATTGATAGGGTTGCGTTGACGGATAAAATCATTCTTGAAATGGCCTTAGCCGAAATGATGAATTTCCCCTCAATTCCCGTCAAAGTGACAATAAATGAATATATTGAGCTTTCTAAGTTATACAGTACACCAAAGAGTAAACAGTTTATCAATGGCATTTTGGATGTGCTGTCTGAAGAACTGAAAAAAGAAGGACGAATTAAAAAAAGTGGCAGAGGCCTACTAGACAATAAGTAACATGAGTAAAAAATCAAATACGTTTTTAGCATTTTTGACCGGTGCTGCTACCGGTGCAATTTTGGGATTGCTATATGAAGGTGAAAAAAATGTCTCGGATGCGAAAGTCAAGGCAGAACGACTTTTGGATGATGTGAATGGTCTGATCGACAAAATAAAAAGCGGCGAAGAAAGCCAGCTTTAAAGTTCCTAGGGTCAGATGGAATAGCCTATCAGGTAAATCTGCTATGTTGTTAAATACTTGTTAATCACGTGGCGGCTATCCGTATTATTCATCTACTTTACTAACTTTACTCATTCATAATAAGCTGTTTTTTTAAATCATAAATTATTTTAAAAATGAAAAACATAACTTTTAAATTATTGTCAGTTGCAGTTTTCGCACTGCTAATATCAGCATGTAACAATGCCGATAAGGATAGGATCGCAAGACTAGAAGGAAAGCTTGCCGAATTGGAAAGCAAAAGCTCCCCTAAGCCTGCCACTACTTCAGTTTCATCAACTACACCAGCAGAACCTGAAGTGAAGCCAGAAGGGCCACTACCAAGTTTTAGTTTTGGAAAAGAAATACATGATTTTGGTAAGATCAAGGAAGGTGATGTAGTAGAATACGAATTTAGTTTTACCAACACTGGTGATGCTCCATTGATTATTGCTAGTGCTCAAGGATCTTGTGGATGTACCGTGCCCGATTGGCCAAAAGAACCAATAGGTATAGGAGAAAAAGCATCAATTAAAGTGAAGTTTGACAGCAAGAAGAAAGCAGGTATTCAAAACAAAACTGTGACGCTGACTGCCAATACTTTCCCAAAACAAACAAAATTGCAAATCAAAGCTAACGTAGAGGCTGCTCCAAAGGAGCCATCTTAATTTCTTATTTTTAATTTACCAATATTTTACCAATGCTAAAATCTATTTTATTGCAGTTGTCAGGAGGAAGTGGTTCAACCATGAACTTTGTGATGTTAGGATTAATGGGTGTGATTTTTTACATCTTTTTCATAAGACCTCAACAAAAGAAACAGAAGGATCAAAAGAAATTCACTGAAGAAGTGAAAAAAGGAGATCAGGTTGTGACTCTTGGCGGTATTCATGGAAAAATCTTATCTATTGATGATTCAACCATCACTTTAGAGATTGACA
>CAXBNB010000515.1:0-3858 GCA_963976505.1 uncultured Reichenbachiellaceae bacterium | reverse complement strand
CTCCATCTTGATTCTGACCGATGCAGGTCTTGGTCAGATTGTATATGACGAAATGACTTTGTACGACAAAGCCATGTATTACGAAAAACAAGTACGCAAGAGGCATATTCGAAATGGCTTTAATTCAACATTAGTAAACCTAGAATTTGAAAATGTAAACTCTGGTAGATTGGCTGATTCTGATAATGATGGCTTGTGGACTACTATGTATTTGGCAGGTGAAGTATTTAGATATGCCACCACCAAATCCGAAGAAGCGTTGCAAAACTGTATTGAATCAGTAGAAGCCATGGAAAAATTATTTAGCATCAACCCTGTTCCCGGCTTCCCTTCAAGATCGTATGAAAGAAGTGGCTACAAAGTTCGCTTATCAGATCCAGAGAGGTGGCAACATAGTAGTGACCCTGAATGGGACTGGAAAGCCACCACAAGTAGCGATGAAGCCATAGGTCATATTTTCGCCTATGGCGTTATAGCCGAATTGATGGATGGTCATGAATTAAAAGACCGTGCCATCACACTCATTGACACATTAATGAGTCATGTAGTTCGCAACGATATGTACATGGTTGATTTCAACGGAGAGCCTACTACTTGGGGAAAATGGAATCCTGACTATGTAAATGCCAGACCAAAAATGGTAGGCGACAGGAAAATCAACTCTTCAAACATCATCGGAATGTTGCAAACTGCCTACCATTTTACGGGCAAAGAAAAATACAAGGAAAAGGCATTTGACCTGATGAATAACCATGGTTACCTAGAAAACCTTATGAGGCCAATGAAAGAGGTGACCCAAGCTCCGGATGATGCCGATGACTGGAGTAAGATGCTTTCTGAATCCTGGAACCACTCTGATGACGAAATGTATTTTGTGGGGTATTGGGGGCTTTACAACTATGCCTTTAATGATTCGCTTAAATCGATGTTTAAAGAAGCCATTATTGACCACTGGGAAATCGAACGCCCAGAAAAAGAAGGTGCATGGAATATCATGACTGCACTGACTGGCACACCGGAATTCGATTTAGACGAAGCGGTATGGTACCTCAAGGAACATCCAATGGATCTTGTAGGCTGGGAAGTAATGAACAGCCACAGAAAAGACATTGAATTTATAGAACCAAATTTCAGAGAGCAAACCCTCACTGAAGTATTGCCTCCAGATGAAAGGCCCGTTCAACGTCACAACGCCAACATGTTTAGACTAGACAGGGCTGGCAGAAATGGTACAGAAGAATATTCAGCTGGTGATATATGGTTGCTACCGTATTGGATGGGTCGTTACCTTGGCGTAATCAGCGAACCAACAAAATAATTATCTACCATGGCATTTTTCATCAAACGAGTATTCCATAAAATCCGATTTGGGGGAATGTCATTATTGCATATTTTTATTATGAATGTATTAATCAGCGCTTGTGCTCAAGAAAAATACAGGACAGAAAATCAGATTACAAACGACTTTTCATACAATCATGACCTAGACAACAATGACAATTTCTCCCCTGATGACAAATGGCTCGTCTATGATACCAGAACAGAAGAAGGTGGTATTGGTGCATGTGGAAAAATAGAAAAAGTCAACATTGAAACTGGTGAAATAGTGGTGATGTATGAATTAAAAGACAATAAAGCTTATGGCCCTGGTGTAGGGGCTGTAAGCTTTAGTCATACAGACAATCAAGTAGTTTTTATCCATGGGCTTATGAATATCACTTCTGAAAACCGATACCAACAATGGAGAAGAACAGGTGTTATCGTAAAAGATTCCGATTTGGGGTCACCAGTATTTATGGATGCAAGAGACACCTCATTCCCATATACAGCAGGGGCACTTAGAGGAGGTACCCATCGTCACGAATGGAGTGGAGATGGCAACTGGATCGGATATACTTACAATGATGCCATCATGCAGCAATTGGAAGATTCTACTGGACTCCCGCTCAACTTGAGAACTATAGGAGTTTCCAAAAATATAGCGCCAGTATTTGTCAATGACATCAACAACCGAGAGAATATTTCAGGAGAATGGTACAGCGTTTTGGTTGTCAAGGTCGTACACAATCCTACTCCCGGCAGTGATGAAATCAGCAGGGCCGCTGGTGACAGCTGGGTAGGTGTTTCTGGATATAAAAATTCAAATGGGAATACTCAAAGAGCCAGGGCTTTCATTGGCACAGTAAAAAATAAAAAAGGAGAAAACATAGACGAGGTTTTCATTGTTGACATACCTGAAGACATCACTCAACCAGGAGCAACTGGCGCATTAGAAGGTGATTTGACTTCCATGCCAGTACCTCCCAAAGGTACTCAACAACGAAGGTTAACATTTACAGCAGATTCTTTGATCTCTGGTTGTGAAGGTATAGTGCGCAGTTCTTTCGATGGAAGTTTATTGGCATTTCTGGCGTATGATGCGAAAAACATCAAGCAGGTATATACTATTTCTCCTCTAGGAGGAAAATCCGTTCAACAAACGTTCCATGAAACTAATGTAGAAAGTGGTGTAAGATGGCATCCATCAGAGCATCGTATCAGCTACATCTGTCAAAATTCCATCATATTAAGAAAAATTGGTGAAAAGGCATTTGACGTTTTAACCAAACCCAATGGCCATTCTCCTGCTAATCTTGTATGGTCTCATGATGGTAAAAAAATAGCATACAATAGAATTGCTTCCAATGAAACAGGAGAATCTTCAAAGCAAATTTTTGTGATTCACCTCTAAAAATCCTCTCATGAAATCAACATTCAAAGTCAAATCACTTTTCATTTTAGCATTATTCAGTTGTTTGTGTTTCACATCAAAAAATGCATACTCACAAAGAAAAACAGAGCTAACAAACGCTACTATTTACACCACTTCTTCCAACAAAAAGGAGTTGCAAAAAGCAGTTGAAGTATTGCAACAGGAAGCGCAAAAGAGAAGCAACATTCTTTGGAAAACAACTTCAAGGTTGGACAAAAAAAACAAACCTCAGATCATTGTTGCTCTTGAAAACGACAAAAAATCACTACCAGATGCTATTCTGGAGAAAACCAATAAATTAGAAAAAATCGGAGACGAAGGGTTTTATGTTACAGTTTACCCTGAACTCAACAAAGTTTTGGTGTTGGCCAAAACTAAAAGAGGTGCACTGTACGGTGTTGGTTATCTGTTGCGTAAAATGGAAATCAGTGACAATAGAATCGTTGCTGCACATGCCATTGAAACATCCTCTACTCCTACTTATGAAATCCGTGGACACCAATTGGGATACAGACCAAAAACCAATTCTTACGATGCATGGTCGGTAGCTCAATTTGATCAATACATCCGTGACCTTGCCGTATTTGGTGCCAACAGTATTGAGATAATGCCACCCCGAACCGACGATGATTTCACAAGTAAGCACATGCAATTAGCTGCTATAGAAATGATGGCAGAGCAATCTAGGATATGCAAAGAATATGACATGGATGTATGGATGTGGTACCCTAACATGGCTTCTAACTATACCCACCCTGATACCATACAGAAAGAAATCGAAGAAAGACATGAGGTGTTTTCTAAGTTACCAAGACTAGATCAACTGTTTGTTCCAGGTGGAGATCCTGGAGACCTAGAACCCAAAATTCTCTTTGAGTGGATGGAAAAAGAAGCTGCCATTCTCAAGCAATATCATCCCAATGCCAAAGTATGGGTTTCTCCACAGGTATTCAGACCTACCACTGAATGGTTGGATTCATTCTATTCTCAAATCAATAAAAAACCAGAATGGTTGGGAGGCGTTGTTTTTGGTCCTTGGATCAAAACGCCACTTGAAGACATGCGAAAAATTGTACGCAAAGACATCCCTATTAGAAGGTATCCTG
>CAXBNB010000514.1:0-3860 GCA_963976505.1 uncultured Reichenbachiellaceae bacterium | reverse complement strand
AGCCTTGGAAGTTGACGCTCTAGTTGGTCATAAATTTCACCAAGAGAATTCATAAATGCGTCGTACTGTCCATCGCCTGAGGCTGTTTGCTCATATAATTTCCCATCAATTTCCACCGATAGGGTAGCCATTGATTTCAAGCCTTGAGCCACAGACAGAGAGTAGTTCTTTATTTGCACCTTTGACTCAACCACTAAGGTGCCGAGTACATCTTTGATGATAAAAGGCAAATCTTCTTTGGTGATAGATTCCTTCTTGTCGCCTAGCTCAATGATGCGCTGGGTCAGTTTTTTTGTTTCTTCTTTGCTCAATACTATGCCCAGTTCATCCAGGTTTTTCTGGATACTGGACTTGCCAGACATTTTTCCTAGGGCATAAGTATATGTTCGTCCGAACCTGCCCGGTTCAAGGGCCGTTTGGTATAAATTATCTTTCGAATCTCCATCGGCATGGATGCCACTGGTTTGTGTAAAAACAAATTCTCCAATCAATGGTTTATTTTGGGGAATCCTGACCCCTGAAAACGACTCCACTACTTTACTTACCTTGTAAAGTTTTTTTTCGTCGATGTTCAAGTCCATTTTCAGGTGGTCTTTCACTACTCCGATCACACTTGATAGCGGTACATTTCCAGCCCTTTCTCCCAATCCATTTAAGGTAGTGTGGATGCCGTGAACACCTGCTTTGATGGCTTCAAAAGCATTGGCAGTCGAAAGGTCGTAATCATTGTGTGCATGGTAATCAAATTTCATGTTTGGAAATCGATTGACCATATCGATACAAAACTTTCCTGTATCTCGGTGGTTGAGTATTCCAAGCGTATCTGGCAGCATGATACGTTTAACGCTTGTCTCTGACAGTCCTGCTATGATTTGATACACATATTCAGGAGAGTCGATCATCCCATTCGACCAGTCTTCAAGGTAAACATTCACTTCTATTCCCATTTCATCGGCAATAGCAATGGTGTTTTTTATATCGTTAAGGTGTTCTTCTGGAGTCTTTCTCAGTTGTTTTTCACAATGCTTCAAAGATCCTTTACACAGCAAATTGTCTACTTTTCCACCTGCGTCTTGAATCCATTTCAAGGAAATGTCTCCATCAACGAATCCTAGAACTTCTACTTGATTCAGGTATCCGTTTTGTTTTGCCCAACTAAAAATTTTGCTTGCTCCTGCGTATTCTCCATCAGAAACCCTAGCAGATGCTACCTCTATCCTGTCAACTTTTAATTCTTCCAACAAAAGTTGAGCAATACTCAGCTTCTCACCTTCGGTGAATGAAACACCGGAGGTCTGTTCGCCATCTCTAAGAGTAGTATCGAGGATTTCTATTGCCATTGCGAAATGTCAGGTTCAAATCAACTCGGTAGGAGGGGAACGAACCTGATTAAAAGGAGACTGTATGTTAAATGTTTTCTGTTGTTAAAGTGGCGTGTTTTCAGCAAAAGCCTTAATGTCGCTTTTAATGTTTTGAAGGTAGTCAATGTCGTCAAAGCCATTGAGCATATTGCCCTTTTTGTATCCATTGATATCAAAACTTTCCTGTTCTCCGCTAGCTACAATCGTAACTGTTTGATCAGGAAGGCTAATTGCAAATTCTGCTTTTGGGTCAGCTTCAATTGCCCTGAATATTTTCTCTGCAAAATCAGCACTTACCTGTATTGGCAATACTCCGATGTTCAGGCAGTTGTTTTTGAAAATATCTGCAAAGAAGCTTGAGATTACACACCTGAATCCATAATCATAAACAGCCCAAGCTGCATGCTCTCTTGAAGAACCAGAACCGAAGTTTTTTCCTCCTACAAGGATTTTACCAGAGTAGATCGGGTTGTTCAATACAAAGTCCGATTTTGGAGATTCGTCATTGTTGTACCTCCAGTCACGGAACAAATTATCACCAAATCCCTTGCGTTCAGTAGCCTTTAAAAAACGGGCAGGTATGATTTGGTCTGTATCCACATTTTCGATTGGCAATGGTACAGCGGTACTTTTTAATGTTTCAAATTTATCGTAGGCCATAATTGTAAAATCTTGACGACAGTCCATAGTCAACAGTCGATAGACTGGTTGGAGTGGGCTTGATCGTTATGTTACTATGTATCTTAATTTATTGTTATTTTAAAATAGGAAAGTCAATAGCTAATCCGAATCGAACTATTGACTATCGTCCATCGACTAAAGTAGGTCTCTCGGATCAGTTACCTTGCCCATCACGGCACTGGCAGCTGCTACTAGTGGACTAGCCAAAAGTGTTCTTGAACCGGGACCTTGTCTTCCTTCGAAATTTCGATTGGAAGTACTTACTGCAAGTTTGCCTGCAGGAACTTTGTCATCGTTCATCGCCAAACAAGCAGAACATCCAGGCTCTCTCAATTCAAATCCAGCTTGATGGATGACGTCCAACAATCCCTCTTCTTTAATAGCCGCTTCTACTTTGTGCGATCCTGGAACCAACCAAGCGGTTACGTTATCAGCCTTTTTTCTACCTTTAATGATAGAAGCAAATGCTCTGAAATCTTCTATACGACCATTGGTGCAACTTCCAATAAATACAAAATCAATTGGTTTTCCAATCATAGAATCCCCTTCATGGAAATCCATGTAGTTCAAAGACTTTTTGTAAGTTTCAATTCCTCCTTCTAAATCTACTGCATTAGGGATGTGTTTTGAAATGCCCATACCCATACCAGGATTGGTGCCATAGGTGATCATTGGCTCAATGGCGGTACCATCAAAAGTAAATTCTTTATCAAAGACAGCATCGTCATCTGTCTTTAATGTTTCCCAATAGGTCATGGCTTTATCCCATGCAGCACCTGCTGGCGTAAATTCACGTCCTTTTATATAATCAAATGTTTTTTCATCAGGAGCAATGATGCCACCACGTGCACCCATTTCAATACTTAGGTTGCAAACAGTCATACGACCTTCCATGGTCATGTTTTCGAAAACATCACCGGCATATTCTACAAAGTAACCTGTAGCTCCTGAAGTTGATAATTGTGAGATGATAAATAATGCTACATCTTTAGGAGAAACTCCTTTTTGTAGTTCACCATTGATGTTGATTCTCATTTTCTTTGGCTTTGGCTGCATGATACACTGTGTCGCCAAAACCATCTCTACCTCAGAGGTACCGATACCAAAAGCAATGGCACCAAATGCACCATGCGTGGAAGTATGAGAATCTCCACAAACGATGGTAGCACCAGGTACGGTAATGCCATATTCTGGTCCTACTACGTGTACAATACCATTCTTTTCATGTCCCAATCCCCAGTGGCTAATACCATGCTCTTTGGAGTTTTCTTCCAACGCTTTTAATTGGTTGGCAGAAAGTGGATCTTCAACCGGAAGGTGTTGGTTTATAGTAGGTGTATTGTGATCTGCAGTTGCAAAAGTTCTGTTGGGATGGAGTACCCCTATCCCTCTAGTTTTTAATCCTAAAAAGGCTACAGGGCTGGTTACCTCATGAACCAAATGCCTGTCAATAAAAAAAACATCTGGTCCATTTTCAATCTTGCGAACCACGTGCGAATCCCACACTTTGTCAAATAATGTCTTACCCATGATCTATTGTTCCTTGAATTTGTGTCTTCTAATTATTTACCGTCATTCTTAGCAAATGACTTCTAAATGGGCGGCAAAAATAGAGATTTATTGCCAATCTTTATAGGGATTTATTGATTTAATGAAACCAAATTCACTGTTTCAGCCAATTCGTTGTGATGATCGAATGTAAAAAGTGATTTTATTGTACCTCATTCATTTTAGTAAAGGACATTTAGTTGAAAAAATAAAGTCAGCAATAATTTATTTCATATCTTCATGGCATGATAAAAGACAGCTCTAAAACGA
>CAXBNB010000513.1:0-3861 GCA_963976505.1 uncultured Reichenbachiellaceae bacterium | reverse complement strand
CAAGCCAAACTGCAACTTTCAAGAGAGTTGAGATCAAAACCTACATTGAAGATTAATCCTGAAGTGTCAGATATATTTGCTTTTAAATTCGAAGATTTTGTATTGGAAAACTACGATCCTCACCCCCATATTAAAGCTGCTGTGGCCATTTGAAATCAATATTTTAGCTTTATAAAATATTGTAAAGGAAAAATAAATCAAATATGTTGTAACATAAGTGTCTGAATTACGACTCATGTAATGAGCACTTTAACAATACCAATCAGTCTTAACTAAAACATAATGGAAAGAAGTAGTGTATTTGATATGATTGGACCAGTAATGATTGGTCCATCAAGTTCACATACTGCTGGAGTTGTAAGGATTGGTAGAGTAGCCCACCGTCTGCTTGGTGGGATTCCTGACAAAGCCGAGATCACCTTTTACAATTCATTTGCCCGTACCTATCAAGGACATGGGAGTGATAGGGCTATTGTTGCAGGTTTGCTCGATTTCAAAACCGATGACGTTCGCATCAAAACTTCTTTTGACCATGCGAAAGAAAAGGGGTTAGCTTATACTTTCAAGTCTGTTGGCAATGCCTCAACGAGACACCCAAATACCGTAAAGTTGAATTTAATAAAAGGGGATAAATCGGTAGAAATGGTGGGAGAAAGCAGGGGTGGAGGAGTGATCAAAGTGTCGGAAGTCAATGGTTTTCATGCAAGTTTTTCTGCCAATTCCCATACGGTAATAATTATGGCTGACGATTCTCCAGGCAGCATTGCCTTTGTGTCTGATGTCATCTCTCATGATGATTGCAATATCGCTACTATGACTGTGTCCAGAAAAGGTAAAAATGACCTTGCTTGTCAGATATTGGAAATGGACTCTGGGCTAAAGCCGATTACACTAGAATACTTAAGGAATATTAAATGGATTCACCAAATAATTTATATTCCTGATATAGATAAATAGGTCAAACAATGTTAAAAAAACTCAAAAACAAACTACTCACCCCATTATTCATTGTTGCAGTTCATTGTAGTGCATACAGTCAGGACAATGTCTATTCCCTGGATGAATGCATCAAAATAGCGTTTGAAAATAACCTGAATGTGCAGAGAAGTAAGCTGGATCAACAAAACTCAGAAATAAACCTCTCACAAGCCAAAATGTCCAGACTCCCTGATCTTAACTTGGGAGCCAACTACGGCAGCAACTGGGGGCGGTCAATTGATCCTACTTCCAACACATTTTTGACAAGAAAAATCAATGCAGCTGGGTTAAGTGGTCAAAGTAATGTGACGCTCTATTCAGGGTTTCAGCTGACCAATTCCATCAAGCAAAGTATTATTGACTTAGAAGCAGGAAGGCAGGATTTAGAGAAAACAAAAAATGATGTGGCACTTTCTGTAGCCAACCTTTACCTCAATGTTATTTTCAATGAAGAGTTGCAGCGTAATGCTGAGGTGCAGCTAAACTCTACCAATGAACAACTAGACAGGACGCAGAAATTGGTAGATGCTGGTGCATTGCCAGTTACCAACTTATTAAACCTGCAAGCCCAACAGGCCACCAATGAGCTCAACCTGATCAATGCAGAAAATAACTACAACCTCGCTATCCTGCAACTGAAACAGGCATTATTGATTTCTGCCAATGATCCTTTTGCAATAGAAGTACCGGAGTTAGATGTGGAATCACTAAATCTAGTCACATTCGATCCGGGCGAGGTTTATAAACTCGCAGAAAAAAATCAGCCGGAAATAAACAGTGCAGAATTAAGAATTAGAAGTGCTGAGATGGGAATGAAAATTTCCAAAAGTGCCTATTATCCTACCTTGTCCTTTCGAGGTAGTTTTAGTACCAACTACTCAGGAGCAGCCAATCGGGCCAGATCGTTTTACGATGGTTCTACGATCATAGACACCCCCATCGGGTTTCTTGAGTCTGATCCCAATGAATTGGTTTTGGCACCTATAGAATACCTCAATGAAATTAGTACAGACCCTGATTTTACAGTGCCTGAGCAGTTCAATGAGAACCTTAGCAAGTATTTGGGTTTTAGTTTGTCAATACCTGTGTTCAATAAATGGAGAACAAAATCTTCTGTGCAAAGGTCTGTCATCACACGAAAAATGGCCGAAATCAACGCGGCTGAAGTGAAGTATTCTCTCAGACAAACTATCGAAACAGCTTACAATAATTTTTCGTCAGCTTCAAAATCCTACAATGCTTCTCAAAAGCAGGTGAAAGCACTTGAGGAGTCTTTTCGTGTAATAGAAAGTCAATACAATTTGGGAGCCGTCAACTTTGTTGATTACCAGGTTTCTGTTAACAATTTGTTTATGGCCAGGTCGGATTTATTGAGAGCGAAATACGACTATATATTTAAAAGTAAAGTATTAGATTTCTACATGGGCAACCCCCTTTCATTTTAAAGTTATGGCAAAAAAGAAAAAAAGCAACAAACTTCTATACATACTTGTTGGTGTCATTTTGGTGCTGATTGTTGTGGCATTTATTGGTAAAAAGAAAGGCTGGGTAGGGAAAGGTGATTCGAAAGAAGTGACTTTGGGAACACCAAAGAAAACAGATATCACAGAGAAAGTGAGTGCTTCAGGAATGATTCAGCCAGTGCTGGAAGTGAAGATAAGCCCAGAGGTGCCAGGGGAGATTATAGATTTGTTTGTACAGGAGGGTGACTCTGTAGTGATTGGACAACCACTGATCAATTTGAAGCCTGACAATCTTATTTCCGCAATGGAAAGGGTAGAAGCGTCTCTCAACCAACAAAAGGCTCAATTGGCAAATGCTAAGGCTGGATTGTATCGGGCGGAAGCGCAATACACAAGGGTAGAATTGGATTATAACAGACAAAAAAAATTATTTGATGTTAACGCCATTTCATTGTCTGATTTTCAATTGGCTGAGGCTAATTATAAAATTGCAAAGCAAGACCTTAACTCAGCCAAGCAGAGCGTGATCGCTGCTGAATATACTGTGCAAAGTGCTATGGCTACCGTTAGAGAAGCCAAAGAGAATTTGAGCTTTACTAGGATAAAAGCCCCGATGAGTGGTACTGTTTCCAAACTAGATGTTGAAAAAGGAGAACGAGTGGTTGGTACTTCGCAAATGGCGGGTACTGAAATGATGCGCATCGCGGATTTGAATCAAATGGAGGTGCGTGTAGATGTCAATGAAAACGATATTGTAAGGGTGAATATTGGTGATACCGCAGTAATAGATGTGGATTCCTATGCCTATTTGGATAAAAAATTCTCCGGAATAGTTACCGCAATTGCCAATACTGCCAATATGAAAGCATCGGCAGATGCGGTGACAGAATTTGAAGTAAAAATTAGGATCTTGAATGAGTCTTTTAAAGACCTGAAGCAAGCCAATAGAAGTCCGTTTCGTCCAGGAATGACAGCCAGTGTAGATATTATCACTGAAACCAAAAAGGATATAATGTCTGTACCATTAGGCGCTGTAACGACTAGGATACCAAAGAAAAAGGAGAATAAAGAAGGTGAAGAGGAAACAGCTAAGAAAGACAAGGAACTTCAGGAAGTGGTATTTGTGAATCAGGAAGGAAAAGTGAAAATGATTGAAGTGAAAACCGGTATCAGCGATTTTGAAAATATAGAAATTTTAGCTGGAATAGAAGGTAACGAGGAGATAGTAACAGGGCCTTTTCTGGAGGTATCCAAAAACTTAAAAGAGGGAGATGCCATCAAAGAAAAAGAAGAACCTAAGCAAGAAGAAAAAGAATAATACTAACGATTGAAATTAATACTGTTATCTTAAATTAATACATTTCATTATATTGCGTTTTCATAAGAAAGCAATATAATGAAAGAGAAAAGCAAACGTTTA
>CAXBNB010000512.1:0-3870 GCA_963976505.1 uncultured Reichenbachiellaceae bacterium | reverse complement strand
TGGAGTTGGCCCTTTTTTATTGTAATGGACTGTAATACTTGCCGTTATTGTATTCTTTTATTTAGAAAAACATTTTAAACCATTACAATGGTTAATCAGCAGATTATCTTTTGATATAATGGAATATAAAGTGGAGACTAACAGGTCTTAATCCTACAGATATTTGTGTTAATGTGGTATTGATACTTTTGGGCAATGATTTCTTAATTACTGGCGAGTACAAGACTTCATTTAGAAAATTACATGTTATTCAGATTTATTTCTATCTTTTTTTAGACTGTCAAAGTGTAGAAACTCTCGCATCATAATCTTTAAAAGTGGGGCAAATTTCCATTGTTGCAATTTCTAAGAGAATCTACTCCAATTAGAAAATTAAATGAATTTCAGTAAAATTCTGTTACCTTTAAGGTTCACTACAATTCATCTATGGCGAAATTCTCTACTCAAACGCAATATGACGAAGTATCGGGGAGTCAACTCTCAATCACACATAAATCTAGCCAAATAGATCAGGGTCAATTAGACTCTCAAATGTGGGAAGCTTTCCGAAATGATAGTAGGATGGCATATAAATGGATTTATCTAAACTATGCTGACCTACTTTATAACTATGGGCTGAAGATAATCCCTAATGACGACCTTGTTAAAGATAGCATTCAGGATCTATTTATAGAGCTTTGGAATCGTCGAAAAAACCTGACAAATGTCAACAGCATAAAAGCGTACCTGATGGTAGGGTTTAGGAGAAAAATCATCGAAAGAAAGAAAAAACTTCAGCGTTTTCAAAGCATCTCTGAAATAGAAAAATTTGAAATTAATTTTTCTTCAAAAATTTCATTTACTGAACTTGGTATTGCTGAAGAAAGAAGAGAAGGGTTGTTAAAGGCACTAAATTTATTACCTGAAAGACAGAAGGAGGCTATTTTCCTTCGATTTTATAATAAATTAACTTGCAAAGAAATCGGCGAAATACTAGAAGTAAATGCTCAGTCGGTGTATAATTTGATTCATAGGGCATTGAAAATGCTTAGAAATGAATTGACTTAAGAACTCAATTATAATAAAGAGCGCCTATTAATTATTCTTTATTTGAATCATTCCGATCTCACAGGTATACGTGCGTGTCTTTTTTTGGCACTATTTCTAGAAAAGTATTTAGAATCGATCATCAACAAGTCAAATGATTTATTTGATGTTGTTTATTGTTTTTCCAATAAAGTAAAATAAAAAATGATCCAAGTGAGTAGATTTTCTAATCTATCCCTCTTATTAATTGAAAGCACCTACAGTTAATAATTAATTATGAAAGATGTAGACTACACAGTCTCGGAATTTATCAAAGATGAATACTTCCATAAGTGGTTGCTAGATTCAGATCCAATATGTGATGAATTCTGGGATAGATGGATGGCTGGAAATGAAGATAGAATCAGGGTAGTGGAAGAAGCTAAGAATGTGTTGCTTTCAATTTCATTTGTTGAAAATAAGCTTCCAGATTCAGAAAAGGGACTTCTTTGGGAAGGTATTAGTGATGTTGTTGGGAGATCGGGTAACAAGAAAAACTTCTATTGGAAGCCAATTGCTGCCGTTGTAGCTCTTTTATTAGTGAGCGTTGCAACCTTTTTTACCTATAGAAGCTATCAATCAAGTGATCAATCAAATCCTGATATTGTCTATATCGAGAAGCGCACATTTCAGGGTCAAAAATATACGGTAAGACTTGCGGATGGTTCACTAGTTAAGATGAATTCTGGAAGTAAGATTCGTTACCCTGCAAAATTTGAAAAAGACGCAAGAGAAGTTTATTTAGAAGGAGAAGCGTTTTTTGAAGTGACTAAGGACGCATCAAGGCCATTTACGGTAATGTCGAGTGGTATTGAAACTAAAGTATTAGGAACTTCATTTAATATTAGGGCTTATCCTGAAAGTGAAAATATCGATATAGCTGTTGTAACAGGTAAGGTGACGGTTAGAAACACCTCTTTTCAGGCTGTAGGGGCGGCCAAGAATAATATGCATTTGGCACCTAATAAGATGGCCTCTTACAATAGAACCAGTGGAATCCTAAAGAAATCAACTTTTGATGCCGAGTCAGTTCTTTCTTGGAAGGATAACATTATTTATTTTAAAGACGCAGGTTTTTCTGAGATTCAGCAAACGCTAGAGAATTGGTATGGAGTGCGTTTTCAGATGGAAAGAAAAGTAGTAATGGAAAAAGATTTTAGCGGAAGGTTTGAGAACAAACCTTTGTCGGTGGTTATGGATGGACTTAGCTTTTCTTTGAAGTTTGAATACACTATTGACGAATCAACAATAACTATAAAATAGGAATCAATCAAATAATTTATATGGCATACTAGGAAATGATATGAAAAAAAGAAAGCCGACTTCAAGGAAGCCGGCCTAACATGATTTGACTCATTGTTTCGTACACAAATTATTGGGGAATAGTTCGAAATCAAACAAGGAGTCTGTTTTTATTAATTGTATAACAAAAACTAAGTAAAAATATGAAAGTAAAAGTTTTACAACAAATTATTACCATGTCTAAATATGGACTTTTGGGTGTTCTGCTACAATGTGTTTTCATCAGTATGATGACAGCAAGGAATACAAATGCTCAAAAAAGTCTCGAAGATGTGATTTTGACAATAGAACTCAAAGGTCAAAAAGTAGAGAAAGTATTTTCTGAAATAGAAGAAAATACAAATTTTACCTTTTCATACAGAAAAGGGGCGACTAAGGGAAAAAGTTTCAAGCCTGCTGTTTTAGAGAATAAGTCTCTTGGGTTTGTGCTTCGACACTTATCGAAAGAAACTAACCTTCAATTCCGAAGATTAGACAATAATATTTTTGTGAAAAACCTACAGCACTCTAATTCTGAAAAAGAGGTGGTTCGGGTGAAAGAAGCAGATATTGTTAATATTTCAGGTAAAATTACTGATAAAACAGGAGCAGGACTTGTAGGAGCTAACGTATTGATCGAAGGCACAACTCAAGGAACGGTTACTGACATAGATGGCAATTATAAGCTTGCTGTAGATAGTGATGCTACTTTGGTAATTACTTACATCGGTTATGTGCAACAGGAGATTGTTGTAGGAAACCAATCTAAAATCGACGTTGTAATGATTGTTGATGCAGAGCAGCTTTCTGAAGTGGTCGTGACTGCCCTTGGGGTGAAAAGAGAAGAAAGAGCTATTGGATTTGCAACTGAGAAAGTAGAAGGAAAAACAATAGCCAACTCAAATGCCAATAACGTAATGAGCTCTCTAAAAGGTAGAGTAGCTGGCGTGCAGATTTCTGATGCCAATGGCGGTGTAGGTGGTACTTCTAGAATTACCATAAGAGGTAATAGTTCTCTTATCAATGGTAAAAACCAGCCGCTTATCATCGTAGATGGTGTGCAGATGGAAAATGAAATTGCAGGTACTGGTGCACAATCAACAACAGGTACAAATGGACGAGATTGGGGATCAGGAATCAACAACATCAATCCATGGGATATTGAAGATGTTCAAATTCTGAAAGGACCAAACGGTGCTTCTTTGTATGGATCAAGAGGAGCTAATGGAGTGATTATCATCACAACCAAAAAAGGTAAAAATTCAGAAGGTTTGGGATTAGATTTTAATGTGAGTCACATGACCATCAAGCCTACTGGTTTCAGAGAAGTTCAAAATGTTCGTGGGTCAGGTAATACCGGTTATTATGAAAATAATGTGGTGACTGGTCAACCTTTTCAAACTACAGAAATAGACGGTACTACTTATAACCAAATACCATCTGTTGGTTTTTGGGGATCAGGAGCTAGTTGGGGGCCAGAAATGGACGGTACTCCTGTGCTATGGTGGAACGGAGAAGTACTGC
>CAXBNB010000511.1:0-3873 GCA_963976505.1 uncultured Reichenbachiellaceae bacterium | reverse complement strand
AATTGACGGAGAACGCCAGCCTTTTGAAATTTGGGAATACGCTGGGCGGGGCAAAAGTTCCTTTGGATCACCAGAATTACCTATGCCATGGGATGAATGGGTTGCTTTTCTCTCCAAACAAAAGCCTACGCTAATGAAAGATGTAAAGGTATATATGTCCAGTCGTTACGATTTTAACGGTAAAACTATCCCAAATCAATACATGTCCGGAGGTAGAAAACCAATCATGGCCGGTCCAATTGCTGTATTACCTAAAGCCGCCAAAACCTATGAAAAATTGGCACAGTTTTCCCCTGAAGAGATCAAGCAAAAAGATTTATTTCCATATAAACCACTGGCTCACCCTTTGCAATCTATAGCCCACATGGTATTTCCAGACAGCTGGAACAAGGCGCACCCTGAGCACAAAAGAATGGATGTAGATCATGATTTTCCAGATGAATACCTGCCGGAGTTTCCACCACCAATGTTTCTTACGACTCATAAAGAATTGGGTGACGTAACAAAAGGGCAGGAAGTCACCATGAGCAACTACTATGAAATGTTTAATGGTTTGCTGACCGCCGAACAATTGGAAGGACTCAAGGAATTGTTGAAACCCACACCCACCACTTGGTTCAATCATACACCACATAGAGTGACCATTCAGCCCAGCGCAGGCGTTTCGTGTTTTTCCTGTCATGTAAATGGTCATACCAATGGAGCTTTTGAATTGGCTCCTGATTCGCGTCCTAATCTGGCAAGATTAAGAGTGGAAACTCCAACGATGAGAGGAAACTTTAATTTGATGCAGCTTGCAAGTAAGAGATCAATCAGAAGTATGGATCATTTTGCTGAAGTAGAAGAATACTTTGATGGAGACCCTGGCATGCAACAGGCAATTGGACCGAGATCTCAAAAGCGAGAAGTAACCAATCGTATGGGTGATATGAATTCCATTCTGGATAATCCTCCTGCTCCAAAGCTCAATCCGTTGGGTAAATTAATCACTAGTAAAGCAACTGAGCAAGAGCTACTTGGAGAGAAAATTTTCTTTGGAAAAGCACAATGTTCATCTTGCCATTACGGGCCTGCGTTTGTAGATGATTATCTTCACGACTTACAAGTAGAGCGTTTTTACAAAGGAAGACCTGAAGGACCAATCAAAACTTTCCCATTAAGAGGAATAAAAGATTCTCCTCCGTATTTGCATGATGGCAGATGCCCTACGCTCGCAGATGCTGTAGAATTCTTTAATATTGTTTTAGAACTGAAACTGGCAAAAGAAGAAAAAAGTGCTCTTGTAGCTTATATGCTTTGTCTCTAAACTACTTCTTTTATAAATTTTTAAGGTGTACAAAAACTCTTGGCAAGAATAGATCTTAAGAAAACTGCTTTCTATATTTAAGAAATGAAGGATGATTTAGTGGATAAAACCGCCTAAATTATAAAATATCTCTTTTAAAAGTAAAATCACTGGATATAAATTTTTAAATTGCGGCATATCTTAAAATTTGATTAAGCTTTCTAAGAATACCGTCTAAATGCAATATGCATTTGAAGGTTGGCAACATCTCAGTTTGTTTAGACACTTGAATCGATGTAGTCCGATCGGAATTCAAAACTACAAAGACCGAAATTCAATAGGTTCGATTTATTTACTACTCAAGGCTTTTTAAAAGGCTAATTCTTTTTAATTTATAACTGTTTATTAAAGCAGTCAGCAGTATTAACACTAAAAAAATTTATCAGTAAAGCAAAAAAAATTGTATGGGGAGATCGCAAGAAACATTCAATAAAAAAGAGGTAAGAAACAAAAAAGAGAAAAAGAGAAAGGACAAAGAGGCAAAAAGATTGGCCAAAAAAGACACTGAAAAAACTGGTGACTTGGATGACATGATTGCTTATGTAGATGAAAATGGAATGATTACCTCTACTCCTCCTGATCCCACTAAGAAGAAAGCGGTCAAATTGGAGTCTATAGAAATCAACATCCCAAGACGCGATGACACAGAAGCCAACGACCCTATTCGAAAAGGAACTGTAACGTTTTTCAATGATTCTAAAGGTTACGGATTTATCAAAGACAAAGAAACTCAGGAGAGTGTTTTTGTACATGCCAATAACTTACTTGAGGATATCAAAGAAAACAACCTTGTGATTTTTGAAGTAGAAATGGGACAAAAAGGACCAACTGCTGTAAAAGTTAAACTTTTAAAATAAAGTAAAAGACCCATATTCAACTCTGATAAAGTAACTCAATCACTTTGACGGAGTTGAGTTAAGAGGTTTTAAAAGTACTCTCTAAAACCTATATGCCACTTTAATTCCTGAAAAAGAATTGATAGGCAAACCCGGATAGTAATAACGTTTGTTGAAATTAGGATTGATTTGAACCATTGAAGCATATTTTGCATCCAACAGGTTGTTGATTCCTCCATATACATTGACGCTCATCTTACCGATCTCTTTTTGAAAACCAATCTTTAAGTTTACAAGGCTGTAACCATCAGAAAATACGGTATTATCATCAAGGACTGGCATGTCACCGACTCCTTGCCAGTTGACTCTAGCATATAGACCAAAAGCAGATTCTATGTTGACGGAATAATTAAGCGTGTGACTAGGTACACCAGTAAGCTTGTTTCCAGAAAAATCCCCTTTGTCATCATCTATAAACTCATCAAACTTGTAGCGCATCAAAGTATAACTGAAACTGTGGTCAACAGTTATGGCTTTTGATTTGACAACCTGATGATTGACCATAAACTCTGCACCATTGTGGGTACTTTTCCCTGCATTATACCCGGAATAGTCCAACTCTGAATTTCGTCTGGCCACCAACAGGTCATTGATGCGCATGGTGTAATAAACCAATTCTGCATACACCTTGTCCCCAAATGCAGAACCTTTTATTCCCAATTCATAATTAAATCCTTTTTCAGGTCTAATGTCTTCATTGATATTGCCTCTCGGATTGAGAGTCTCATCAAATGTAGGCAATGAAAATCCATGGGATATCAGCCCATAAGCAGATACTTTGTCACTCAAATGACGGGTAACACTAACTTTGGGAGAAAAAATAGGAGAAAAATTATGCTCACCAGACAGATCGTTGTTTCCTACAACAAATTGATCCTTATTCTTATAATATGAGAAATTTATGTTTCCTCCTACTGATAAAATCCAGTGCTCTGTAGGTAAATATTCTGTAGCCAGAAAAACATTGCCATAGGTTCTATCTTGTTCAAGGTCTGAAGTCAAGTCTCCGTTTTTACTGTTGTTATTGTCATAACTTTTGATCCTGAATCCTTCCGCAAATATTTCTGTGCCCAACACTACTCCCAGTTTATTCTGAGGTAAAAAGTTTCTTCTTACCTTCCCTCTCAACCCTACATTAGTAGTCGTGATATCTTCGTTTCCAAATGGGGTTACTTCTCTGGATTTTCCAATATTGGTGAAAACAGCTACAGTACTTTCCGTATTCTCATTATAAATTGTCTTTAAAGAAAAACCCAACCTCATTCTATTGTTGTCTTCAAATCCTTTGGCATTTGCCCACTGTGAAGCAGCACTTTGAGGGCTATTCAAATATGTATCTTGATCTAGTGAACTTGGAATGAATGATTTGAGGTGTGTATAATTGAAATAACTGGACAAATAAGATTTAGTGCCTATTTTGGTTTGGGCTATAGTCGAAAGAGACTGTCTGTTATACTCATTGTTTTGCCTGTACCCATCACTACTTACGTCTTGATAAAAAAGGCTCAAACCACTGTTTTCATTCCCTACTTGTGCTGAAATATTAACTTTCCTCAACCCGAAGGAGCCTACAGAAAAATCCAAACACCCAGCATTCGTTCTGGCTATTTTTTTTGAAATCATGTGTATGGC
>CAXBNB010000510.1:0-3878 GCA_963976505.1 uncultured Reichenbachiellaceae bacterium | reverse complement strand
AAAAAGGCTCAATCAATCCAAAAACAAGAAAAGACAAAACCCATACAAGCCGCTCACACTAGACCCGGATTTGGAATTGCTTTGGAAGGCGTGCATCC
This sequence comes from uncultured Reichenbachiellaceae bacterium, assembly GCA_963976505.1. Taxonomy (GTDB): domain Bacteria; phylum Bacteroidota; class Bacteroidia; order Cytophagales; family Cyclobacteriaceae; genus CAXBNB01. Next base: position 3,780 of record CAXBNB010000510.1, on the reverse strand, counting down.
TAGTTTTGACCTTACAACCATCGAGTTTCCAGGTATAGAATTCAAAGTAGGAGGTTTGGCCTTTTTACCAGATGGCAGGTTGGTTGTCGCTACATGGACACCACACGGATCTGTGTATATTTTGGAAGGGCTGGATAGTGGTGACAGCAGTAAAATGAAAATTAAACTCATTGCTCAGGGGCTGGCTGAACCTCTGGGATTGGCAGTAGTAGAGGGAGATATTTTTGTGTTGCAAAAACAAGAACTCACTCAACTCATAGACCACAATGGAGATGAAATAATCGATGAATACAAAGCCATCTGCAATGGCTTTGGGGTGTCTGCCGATTTTCATGAATTTGCATTTGGTCTGATGTATAAAGACGATCATTTTTACGCCAACCTCTCGCTTCCATTACGGCTGATGACCACTGAAAACCCTCACCCTGATCGAGGCAAGACCATCAAAATTGCTACAGACGGCAGCTTCGAATGGATCAATCACGGCTTGAGAGAACCCAACGGAATAGGTATTGGCGTTGACGACCAACTTTTTATTACAGACAACCAAGGACAATGGTTGCCAGCAAATAAATTTATCCATATAAGGAAAGGAGATTTTCATGGCATGCGTTGGGGACTACCAGATTCATTGGCGGATTTGAAAATGGTTCCACCAGCGGTCTGGTTGCCAGAAGATGAAATTGCCAATTCTCCTTCAGAACCGTCATTGATGCGAGACGGCCCTTATTCCAATCAAATGATTTTTGGAGATGTGAGCCATGGAGGTATCAAAAGGGTATTCCTAGAAAAAATCAACGGAACATATCAAGGAGTAGTTTTTAGATTTACCCAAGGATTGAAAGCAGGAATCAACAGGATTCGTCGTGGCCCTGATGGTGCTTATTATGCAGGAGGCGTTGGCATGGCTGGAGGCTGGGGCTGGAAAAACACCAAACAGGGTCTCCAACGATTGAAATACAATAAAAATACTACCTTTGAAATGCTTGCCATCAGGTCAACGCCTGAAGGGTTTGAAATAGAGTTTACCGAAGCGCTGGCAAGCAATCAAGGCAATCAACCCTCAGACTATGGGGTAAAGCAATGGTGGTACTTGCCTACTGCTGCTTATGGGGGTCCTAAAAAGGATTTGAAACAGATGACAGTGAAAGAGATAATAATATCACCTGACAGAACTAGGGTGTTGTTGGTAATTCCAGGTTTGAAAAAAGAGCATCTCATCAAATTTGATTTAAACCATGAACTGCAAAGTGCCAGCGGTCAAAACCTCTGGTCATCTGAGGCATGGTACACGTTAAACAATATTCCTTAACAGCTAAACAAGATTTACTAATGAGCAACGGAAATATGTCAAGAAGAAAATTTGTAAGCAACAGTACGACTGTTGCTTTAGGCTTGTCGACTATGGGTCCAATTACGCCTAATAATCTCTTTTCGAATGAAAAAACCTCGAAAATAAAAATCACAAAAGTAGATTCTAATTTTGAAAGGGAGCCACTCATCAAACCTTACAGGTTTAAGGGAAGTGGGGTTTCAGAAATCTGGCAATCAGTGTGTTACCTAGAAACAGATACCGGACTGGTAGGGATAGGATTGGGTACACAAGGTGTCCTATGGTCGGATTCTAAGGTATTTTTTGATCATTCAGAAAATGGCGGAAATGCCATCATGTATGCCATGAGTGAAAGGGCCATACAAATGTTGAAAGGCCTCACGTTTACCAATCCCATAGAAGTTCTTGATGACCTACTTCCAGAGATTTTGGCTTATGGTAAAAAGATTTCCGGTAATCCCAATATGCGCAAAACTTTTGCTCTGAACTCATTGGTATGTGTAGACAATGCCCTTTGGAAACTTTACTTTGACCACAACAAGTTTAAAAACTTTGACGAGATGATCCCCGATGCTTACAAGCCGGGATTGTCACATAAGCATACCAAAGTGGCCAGTATTCCTTCGTTTAGCGTGGGGACGCCAGTCTCTGAAATCAAAGCAGCTGCTGATCAGGGCTATTTTATCATGAAACTGAAAACAGGGTCTTCCGGCAATCAGAAAGAAATGATCAAAAAAGACATTGACTTTCTTACCGAACTGCATAAGACCATTGGAAGTTATGAAACGCCTTATACTAAAAACGGGAAAATTCCTTACTATTTTGATGCCAACGGCCGGTATGAGCACCTTGACACATTGAAGCGCTTTCTTGACCATGCAGATAAAATAAAAGCCTTGGATCAAATCTCTGTACTGGAAGAGCCTTTTGATGAATTCAACGATGCATTTGTAGGTGACCTTGGTGTGCGCATAGCAGCAGATGAAAGTGCCCATACCGACGAAGATGCCATCAAACGTATCGAGCAAGGCTATAAATCGATTGCCGTAAAAGCCATTGCCAAGACGCTTAGCATGACCATGAAAATCACACAGGTAGCTTATGAGAAAAACATTCACTGCTTTTGTGCCGACCTCACCGTCAACCCAATTCTCGTGGACTGGAACAAGTCTGTGGCTGCCAGAATGCAGCCATTCCCCGAAATGGACATTGGCTTACAGGAAACCAACGGACACCAGTACTATCGCAACTGGGACAAGATGATGAGCTACCATCCGATGAAAGAGGCAGCTTGGACACGCACAAAAGATGGAATCTATCCAATAGATAAAGAATTTTATGACAAGAGTGCTGGCATCTTTACGCCTTCTGAGCACTATGTGAAAATGTTTGACATCATTCGCAGGTAAAAAATATTAAAGCGGTTGTTTAGACATCCGCTTTAATTCTCAATCTTTGATTTCTTGGCGTAGGGTTGTGTCATTTACTTGTAAGCAAATGGTGCTGATTTAAGAGAAAATAAGAACGAATTGGAGAATACTACGCTACCGATATGGTTTTTATATTTGCTAATTCAGTCGCCTTCAATTCTGCTTCTTCCTCTAAATCATAATCATCTTGCAAGCCAAGCCAAAACTTAGCCGAATTACCAAAATATTGACTGAGTCGCAATGCTGTATCGGCAGTTACTCTCCTTTTCCCTTTTATTATCTGACTAATTCTTGTTTGCGGAATACTTAAATCTTTCGCCAATTTGTAAGCTGATATTTCAAGTGGATTTAGAAAATCTTCCTTAAGTATTTCTCCTGGGTGAATATTTGCAAGCTTTTCCATAGTTCTAAGTGTTAATGATAATCAATTATTTCTACTTCAAATGCATTGCCGTTTTCCCATTTGAATATTATTCTCCATTGATTATTAATTCTAATACTATAAAATCCTTTCAAATTCCCTCCTAATTTTTCAAGTCGGTTAGAAGGCGGAATTCTTAAATCAGTAATATCAAAGGAGTTATTCAACATTCGAAGTTTTCTTCTTGCTGAATTCTGCAAATCCAACGGCCACTTTTTCACCCGCTCACCATTCCAAACTTTATTAGTCTCCTTATTACCAAATGATAAAATCATGATATCGCAATACGTTACTAACGCCAAAAGTAACTAAAAGTTTAGCAACCTAGAAATACATGTCAATTTTATTCGCAACTGGTGCAAAGACATTACTGCCCATTTCATTAAGTTAGCATAGATGCCCTATCATATTTACACAGCAGAAATCTCATATCCGAGTGTTCTTCTGCCAATTCTGTCTATCAATTGCAGAATGACGCTAATTATTTAGCCCTACTTCCTTTTGGCCCAAATCCTGATCGCAATTCTTAGTAAAAAAGCCTTAAAATAAAAAAACATGGACGGTACCAAATGACCGCCTATGCCCCATGCTGGTTG
>CAXBNB010000509.1:0-3881 GCA_963976505.1 uncultured Reichenbachiellaceae bacterium | reverse complement strand
TACCGTAGGAGACAAGTCAATTCGATACCTGAAATCCGCCAGCCAGTTTCGCATAAGCACCACGGATATAGGTATTCCAATAAGAATAGAAAGTAAAATAAGTTTTAAATGGCCTTTGGACAGCAATATCATTATTTGCCATATTCCTGCACCAACTACTTTCCTGATTCCGATTTCCTTAGTCCGCTGCTCCATAGTATGGATAATGATGCCAAATAATCCTAAAAAGGCGATAAGAATAGCCAAGCCTGCAAAAATAGATAACACCTTTCCAAATTGGGAGTGATTTTCGAATGTGGCAGCAAACGCTTCATCTACAAATTGATATTCCAATGGTCGGGAACCTACAAACTCTGTCCATTTCACTTCTACGTTGGTCATCACAGTATTGACCAAATCAACTTTCGAAATCGCATCATTTGATTCCAATGACAAAGCCAAAAATCTTTTATCCCCAGAGTATATTGGCGTATTGTTGTGTAAAAGCGCAAACGGTTCTATAGGTGCTTCAAGGGACCAATAATGAAAATCTGATACCAGACCTACCACTGTAAATGATTGTTCGTAACCGGCATATCTTAGTTTCTTTCCAATCACTGATTCTCCTAGTTCCCAGCCAATACTCTTAATGGCTGCCTGGTTCAATAGGATATTATGTGTTTCATTGAAACCCTTTTTGAAGTTTCTTCCTTCCAAAAGTTTTAAACCCAATGCGGGAATATACTCTTCGTCTGCTGCTATGAAATTTAGTGAAATATTTTCTATGGGGGCATTCACTGGCTGGAACATCTCACCTCCCCAAAGAGAAGGGGGAAGGGAATTGCACAAAGATGCCTTCTTAATACCGAGTAATTTATTGAGTTCCTTAACAAAAATTTCAGGGTTTTCCACCCATTCAACATTGTTTAGGCTTATCAGATTGTTCTTGACAAATCCTACATCTTTCTGTTGTGTAAATCTCAGTTGCTGGAAAACAACCAATGTACAGGCAATCAAAATAATGGACGAAGCAAATTGAACAACCACCATCGAATTTCTTACCGGCTTGCTTTCACTACCCGACTTAAGCTTTCCCTTCACTGCATCCATGGCGCTAAATGCGCTCAGGAATATGGCAGGGTAGCTGCCAGCCAACAGACTCATAAACAATAGCAGTCCAATGGCAGCCATTCCAAGTTGGACATTTCCAAATAAATCAAAAGAAAGTTGTTGCCCCATTATATTATTGAAATAGGGTAAGAGCAGGTAAACACCTATGACACCAACAACGAAAGAAATCAGACAATAAATGAAAGCCTCAGCTATATATCTTTTACTCAGATCGGCCCTTGACGAGCCGAGTATTTTTCTTATACCTGTAAACTTAGCTCGGCTCATATACTGTGATGTTGAGAGGTTCATGAAGTTGATACATGAAAGAAAAATAACAAAGATGGCAGCTCCTCCTAGGGCAATGACAATTTTCAGATTACCGGCCGGACTAATCCGATTGATTGAATTGGGGCTTAGGTGAATGTCCGTAAGTGGTTGTAGAAAAAGCTCCCATTTTTTACCGTCTTTTGTATATTCTTCGAACGTTGTGTTCATGATACGTTCCAGTGAAACACCTGCATATTTTGGGGGAATATCAATTAATTTCTCTTTTACAGATTCGATATCCGCTTGCTCATCGAACTGGACGAACGTCACGAATGTTGTCCATACCCATGTCCAGTTTTGCTTTTTTACCCTCGGGATGCTGCTCATTGACATCAACATATCAAATTGAATGTGGGAGTTGGAAGGAGGGTCTTCTACTACACCTGTCACTTGATAAGGTTGTGATTCGTTATTCAATTCCAGCGTTAATAGCCTCCCCATTGCCGTCTCTGATTGAAAGTACTTTTTCGAAGTTGATTTTGTTAAAATCAGAGAATGAGGCTCTTTTAGTGAACTTTTAAGATCCCCATGCAGCAATGGAAAAGAAAATACTTCCAGAAAATTGGAGTCAGCTGCCAAAATATTCTTCTCATTAAAAGAATTGAGTTGCCCATCTTGTGAGGTATAAGAAACCAAATATTCGCCATGTGGGTGTAGACGGGTGATACGCTTAACTTCCGGTAGTTCAGCCGCAAGGGCATGTGATACCCCAGGGCCTGTAGACCCGAACTGCTCTTCAGTTTGATCTCCCCAAATATAGGTCTGATTGACCCTATAAATATTAGAACTATCTTCATGGAATTGGTCATAACTAAGTTCATGATCAACATAGAGATAAATCAATAATGCTGTGCAGATTCCTGAAGACAACCCAAGAATGTTGATTGACGAAAACAGTTTCTGCCTTGCAAACTGACGCGCAAAGAGTTTAATATATTGTGCTAGCATGGCTATTGAATTTGAGTTTTGATACCACTTCACTGTTTTGATATTTCTAATTCGAAAGGACTTTATTACATCCCAAACAAACCCAATTTTTGCTTTTCGAATCGATACTTCCGATCGTTTTTCATAAAGCTCGATCAAGTCTCCCTCTATCTCATCGATATAGTCTTTACGACAAAACCAACGCAGGAAGTTAAGGGACCATTTGGGAGGCTGATGCATCAACTGAAGGATATTTTAGGAATTTTATTGTATAACTCTGTTCGCAAAACATACTGTCTATCAAGTACTTTTTTACCCAATGCTGATATTGCATAAAACTTCTTTCTTCTTCCTCCCCTATCATTGGTGATTCCTCCAAACCTGGAACCTACAAATCCCTTGTCTTCTAGTCGCTTCAGGGTAACATGAATGGCACTGATATTTACCTTTTTGTTTTGTTTTTGCTCTAGGTTATCCAAAATTGATACGCCATAAGCTTCATTGTGAAGAGTAGCAACCACAAGTAAAACCAGCTCTTCAAATTCTCCGAGTGAATGTTCTTTCATCATTGCAAAAATTTACTTAACAAACGTGAATATAATCAATTAGTTTCATAATTGTTAAGTAAATAGTTGAATTTGTTATTCTGTAACTTTACAACCTTGCTAATCAAATCACAATTGATTAAATTGAACCAAAGCCTGTTGGATCAAGGAGATTTTTAATGAAAATCTAGTCTTCAGTACACAGCCATTCCAAACCAAGTAGTAATTTCCTTATATTTAAAACTAGATGGAAATATTTTTTGTCAGGAAGAAAAATGCAACGTTTATACTGGCAATATGTAAATCCAAAATTGCGATCCCTTACACTTTTATGGGATAGGATTCTCTTTGAGTAATCGATAAATAGTAGATTGTCCAATATCCAATTTGTCGGCTACCAGCTTGATGTCATCATCGTATTGCTTCAAATAAAGGGCAATAATTTTGAGCTGATATTCCTTCATGGTAAGGTCTTCTGATAGTATTTCAGACACGACATCTTTTTGTGAAAAAGTGAGGTCTTCTGGGAGTATCTCCTGTCCATCTGCCATAACCATTGCCAGTTCCACTATAGATTTTAATTCTCGGATATTACCTGGAAAAGGATAATTCAAAAGTTTTTGAAGGGTCTGTTTGGAAAAGGTTTTTGGAGCTTGATTGTTTTCTTTAGCAAATGACTCTACAAAATGCTTGGCCAATAGCACTATGTCTTTATCGCGCTCTCGCAATGGGGGCAATTCAATAGGCAATCCAAACAAACGATAGTAGAGGTCTTCACGGAAGTTTCCAATCTTCATTTCTTCGAGTAAATTTCTATGAGTGGCCACAATCACGCGACAGTCAATCTTAATTGATCCTTTTCCTCCCACTCGATTGATTTCCTTTTCTTGTAGTGCTCTTAGCAATTTCGCCTGAAGAGAAATGTCCATTTCTGCTATTTCATCCAAAAAAAGTGTTCCTTCATTTGCTTGTTCAAACATACCAATATGT
>CAXBNB010000508.1:0-3882 GCA_963976505.1 uncultured Reichenbachiellaceae bacterium | reverse complement strand
ACCGCCCATATTGGCAAATGGCATTTGGGCGATCAGCCGGGGATGTTGCCAAACGAACAAGGTTTTGATTATTCATTTGGGCACCATGTAGGCTGTATTGATAACTTCTCTCATTTCTACTATTGGAGAGGGCCAAATCGACATGACTTGTACCGAAATGGAAAAGAAGTTTTTTATAACGGGCAGTTTTTTCCTGACCTGATGGTCAAAGAAGCTTCAGTGTTTTTGGAAGAAAATACAACCAATCCCTTTTTCATTTATTATGCCCTCAATACCCCACATTATCCTTACCAAGGGACACCCGAATGGCTTAAATATTATCAAGACAAAGGGGTTGCGTACCCAAGAGATTTGTATGCAGCATTTTTATCCACCCAGGATGATAAAATAGGAGAATTGATCAGCAAATTGAAGGCATTGGACTTGTATGAAAATACCATAATTGTTTTCCAAGCAGACAATGGTTATTCAACAGAAGAAAGGGCATTTCATGGCGGTGGAGATGCAGGGCCGTACCGTGGAGCAAAGTCATGTTTGTTTGAGGGTGGCTTTCGAGTGCCAGCGGCAATTACATGGTCTGCAAAACTTCCAAAGGATGAAATTAGAGATCAGTTTGCTGTGAATGCAGATTGGATGCCGACATTGGCGGAGCTGTGTGAGATAAAATTGGATACCAAAGATTTGGACGGTAAAAGCCTGATGCCAGTTATTAATAATAGAAAAGCTAGAAGCCAGCACAATGAAATTTTCTCTTGGCAGCATGGAAAGCAATGGGCCACACGTGCTGGAAAATGGAAGCTTCTTGGAAATCCAGTGGATAAATCTAATAAAGCACCGTTGACCGATGATGACCAAATTTTCTTGGTGAATCTAGAAACTGATCCCGGAGAAATGAACAACCTGGCTTCCAAGCATCCTGATTTGGTGCAGAAGCTTACCAAGCAATATGAAGAGTGGTTGAAGGACAATAATCAGAAATAAATGAAATCTTTCAGGTATCTCATATTTCTATTTTTGTTCAGCTTTCTGGCTTCACATGTTGCGTATTCTAGATCGAAAAGCAATGAAATTAAAAGCTATCGAATTGCTTCACCATTTCAAAGTGACGCTACATCCCTTCGGGTGCTAACTCCGGACAATCTAGACCTCAGCAAGGAATATAAAGTCCTATATATTCTTCCAGTGATAGAAAATGACAACCGAAGATTTGGAGATGGTCTTTTAGAGATGCAGAAGTACAATTATCATAATACCCATCAATTGATTTGTATAGCGCCCGAATTTTCTTCCATGCCATGGTACGCAGATCATGCAACCAACATGGGAAAGCAAGATGAAAGTCATTTGTTGAAAACGGTAATTCCATATATCGATGACATATTACCTACTCTGAAATCGAAGCAGGGAAGGCTTTTGATTGGCTTTAGTAAATCTGGATGGGGTGCATTGACTCTATTGCTTAGAAATCCAGAAGTTTTTGATAAGGCAGTAGGTTGGGATATTGGGATAAGGATTGATACAGAGGATTTGGATGCTTCAAAAATGAAAGAAAAAATTGATCGTGATTTTGGAACCAGGGAGAATTTTGAGAAATATAGAATATCAACTTTACTAAAGGAAAAAGTCAGTCAGCTAGGTGCTGCACCCAGGTTATTCTATTACAATGTCGAAGGAAAACGTGGATGGGGAGGCACTAAAATTCATCAATTAATGGTTGAATTGGGAATACCTCATCGCTATCTTTATGAGCCAAAAAGAAAACACCGCTGGGACAGTGGTTGGATTCCAGAAGCTGTAGCATTCTTAGTTGAAAACTAATCTATTACAAATGAAATTTAAAATATTAAGTCTCTTAGTGATCAGCGCTAGTTTGTCGCAGACGGGTTGTGAAATTAAAGCCGAGCAGAAACCCAACGTGCTGATGATTTGTGTTGATGATTTAAACGATTGGATTGGGGTGATGGGAGGAAACCCCTCAGCCATTACTCCAAATATGGATAGATTAGCAGCTCAAGGCACCTTGTTTACCAATGCCCATTGTCAAACTGCACTTTGCGGCCCTTCGAGGGCTTCTATCATGTCTGGTTTACGGCCTTCCACCACCGGAATCTATGGCCAAATAAATGATAGGGATTTGAGAAGTGCTTCTCCCATAATGAAAGACATTAAGTTTCTCCCGCAGTATTTTGGAGAACAAGGATACAAAACCATGGGGATAGGTAAGATCTTCCATAGTCATGCACCAGAAGGAGTTTTCCAAGAGTCGGGTGGAAGAGTGAAAGGTTTTGGGCCAAAACCAGCTGATGGAACCCGTTTTAAATGGGATCAAGATGGTACTTCAACGGATTGGGGAGCTTTTCCGGATGTAGATGAAAAAATGCCCGACTACCAATCGGCTCAATGGGCAAAAGAACGCTTGGGCGAAAAGCATGACAAACCTTTCTTTCTTACAGTTGGGTTTTTGAGGCCACATGTGCCTTGGTACGTCCCTCAAAAATGGTTCGACATGCACCCATTAGATCAGGTGCAACTTCCTCCATATAAAAAGAATGATAAGGATGACCTTCCTGAAATTGCAATACAAGCAGATGAATTGCCTATGATGCCTACTACGGATTGGGCAATAGATACGGAACAATGGAAAGACATAGTGAGGGCCTATTTGGCCAGTACCACATTTGTGGATTATTATGTTGGAGAAGTCTTAAAAGCATTGGAGAACAGTCCTTATAAAGACAATACGATTGTAGTACTTTGGTCAGATCATGGCTATCGATTAGGGGAAAAGGGAACTTTTGCCAAGCATTGTATGTGGCAGGAAGGTACCAATGTTCCTTTGATTATTAAAACGCCAGGTGGTAAGGGAGGATTGAAAAGTAATAAACCAGTAGAGCTGCTCGATATTTATCCAACCTTACTGGACTTATGTGGTTTGCCTTCAAATCCTAGCAACGAGGGAACTAGTTTAAAGCCACTGATTGGTGACCCAAATAAAAACTTGGACGATGCAGCACTGACTACTTTTGGTCGCAACAACCATGCGGTGGTGACCGAAAAGTACAGGTACATCCAATATGAAAATGGAGCAGAAGAATTGTACGACAGGTCAGTTGATCCCAACGAATGGGACAACCTGGCCAAAGAGGCAGAAACGGAAGGAATTAAATTATCACTTCAAAAATATTTACCAAAAACCAATGCTTTGTGGTCATCAAAATCATCCATGAAACACAATGCTTACTTTATAAAAAATATGGCTGAAAATTCAGCTTCTGAATAAACCTATACAGAACCAGATAATATTATGAATAAATTTCACTACGGATTCGTCGCAATTTTTCTTCCTTTCCTTTTGAGTTGTTCTCCTGATAAAAAGGAAATAGTTCCTGAGCAACCTAACATCATCTACATTCTTGCTGATGACCTTGGTTATGGAGACGTTTCGGCTTACAATCCCCAGTCCCAAATAAAAACCCCGAATATTGACCAGTTGGCTTCCGAAGGAATGCGGTTTACTGATGCGCATTCACCTTCTTCGGTCTGTACGCCTACCAGGTATGGTATTTTAACCGGAAGGTATTGCTGGCGCACTAACTTGCCTCAAGGAGTACTGAGAGGTTATGGAAAAGCTTTGATAGAAAAGGACAGAGAGACGATAGCTTCACTTCTGAAGAAAAATGGATATACCACTGGTGTGATTGGCAAATGGCATCTCGGAGTTGATTGGGTGGTAAAAGAAGAATTTAGAGATTCACTTAAAAGTGGAAAAGGAGATTGGAATGAATTTGGAATGTTGAGGCAAATGGATGAAAACTGGATCGATTTTACTCAAAAACCAACTGATGGGCCATTGAACCATGGTTTTGATTACAGCTTCATTTT
>CAXBNB010000507.1:0-3884 GCA_963976505.1 uncultured Reichenbachiellaceae bacterium | reverse complement strand
TATAGGGTTTAAACTTGCTTTAAAGTATTTTGTAGAATTGGTCTTTTAATCTTTCTCAATAGAAGCAAACTTAGTTGTTGGAGATTGGTCATGCAGCAAAGGATATTTTTTATAATTGAATCTTAAATTTGATTATATTTATTTTTTATAACTTAAAACCAGTAAAATATGGATTTCAGCACACAACTTAGTTTGTTGATACAGCTATCATTAATTGACGGAGATATGTCCGACAAAGAACAGGACATGATTTATGGCATAGGAAGAAGTAATGATATGTCTGATAGTGAGATTGAAAAAATACTTCACCAGCATCTTCGCAATTCCAGACATGAATTACCGGACATGTCGCACCTTACCGAAGATGATAAGATTATGTACCTTTATAATATCATCCGCTTGATGAAAGCCGATAAGGAGGTTTACCTAACAGAAATTCGATTTTGTGAGAATATTGCAGTCAAATTGGGATTCAAGAAAAAAGTTGTAGGGGAATTGTCTACCAAAGTTTTCAGCGATGGGACAGTAAATGCAGATTTGGAATACCTTAAAGAAATTATAAACAAATTTAAGGTCGCTTGAACTCAGTAAAAATTAAACTCTTTTTTTAAATCCTAGAAAAATTACAACATGCCCATAAAAGCTCAATTAAGTATGCTTATCAAATTGGCAAACATTGATAACGATTTTGCCGATGACGAAAAGAATATGATATATATGGTTGGAAAGGCCAATGGAGTCCCAGAAGAAGAGATTGATAATCTTTTGGACAACCCACAACCGCTTCCTCCGGTTACGGAAATGTCAGATGATGAAAAGTTTGAATACTTATATAACGTTGTTCAGTTGATGAAAATCGACAAAGAAATCTATTTAAGTGAAATAAAATATTGTGAAGAAGTAGCAGAAAAACTAGGCTTTAAAAAAGCAGTAATTGCCGAATTATCTTCCAAAATTTACTCTGACCCGTCAATTACTTCCAATAAGGATTCTTTAAGAAAGGCAGTAATGAAATATCAGAATTAATTCTATTTAAAAAACTAATTAGAGGGGGGCTTTGCCCCCTTTTTTTATTGACTAAATCCTAATATTTACTCACCTTGGTAAGGTATTTGAATGTGAATATACGGCTAGAAGTAATAGCCATGAAGAATTTCAACATATTCAATACTAATTTACTTAACTTTGCCTTTTATTTTTCAGCATGTGGTCTAAGCTATCCCATTTCATTCTCAAATCAAGGTTTTTTTTGCTTGTCATTTTGGTGGTAATAACCGCCTTTATGGGATATCAGGCCCAATTCGTCAACTGGTCTTTTAACCTTGCAAACATTGTTCCGGCTGATGACCCGGAAATGGTACACTTCAGAGAGTTTCAACAAACTTTTGGGGAAGATGGAAACATTCTTGCCATTGGCATCAAAGACAGCTCTGTTTATGAGCAGTCCAACTTCAGAAAACTGAGCTACCTCACCAGAGAACTCGAAAAAATAAAAGGAGTAAGCAATGTTTTGGGTTTGACCAATCTACAAATGTTGATGAAAACTACCGTTATAGAAAACGGTAAAGAAAAGAAAAAATTCAAGCTTCAACCAATATTTCCTGATATCCCAGAATCTAAAGTAAAGCTTGACAGCATGCTTCAAGAGGCCATGAACCTTAGGGTTTATAGCGGTCAGTTGATCAATATCGAAAATGGGGCGAACATGATTTTAGTCTCCATTGACAAATCTGTTCTTAATTCTGAGGTCAGAAACGAGGTGATTACTGATATCTTGCACGCCAGTGAAGCATTTGTAAGTGACACTGGTATCAAGCTGCATTTTGCAGGGTTGCCCTATGTTAGGTACACAAACACCGTGAAGGTAAAAAAGGAATTAAACCTTTTTCTCATTCTTTCACTTATAGTAACTGGGTTTATTCTATTTCTGTTTTTTCGTTCATGGCAGGCCGTATTATTTCCTCTAATAATAATTGGAGTCATTGTAATATGGGTAATTGGTACTTTAGCACTGTTCGAATATAAGATCACACTACTTACAGGCCTTATTCCACCGATCATTGTGGTTATCGGCATCCCAAACAGTGTGTATATGCTCAATAAATATCATCAGGAGTACACCACACATGGCGATAAAAACAAAGCACTTGGTAGAATAATCCGAAGAATTGGCATAGTTACTCTAATTACCAATTTCACTACCGCAGTGGGTTTTTTAGTACTCGGGTTTACAGATATCGTTATCCTACGAGAGTTTGGAATCGTTGCAGGAATTAACATACTAGCCACTTTCGTAGTAAGTTTAATTATGATTCCGGTTGTATTTTCATACCTGCCGGCACCTTCTAAAAAACACACCAAACACCTTGAGTTCAAACCATTAGACAAAGTACTTACGGCCTTTGACTTAGTGGTACACAGACACAAGTATATCATTTTCTTTGTGGCTGCAGTCATAAGTGCAATTTCTCTTTATGGAGTGAGTAAAATTGAAGCGGTCTCTTATATGGTAGACGACCTTCCTGAAGACAGTCCTGTAAAGCAAGATTTGTATTTCTTTGAGCAAAACTTCAGTGGGGTAATGCCTCTTGAGATTATAATAGATACAGGCACCAAAAAAGGAGTACAGAACTTAAAGAATTTGAGGAAAATAGATGAGTTTGAGAAGTTTCTCGATTCTCTTGAGCATGTATCTCAGCCAATTTCCGTGGTTAGTTTTATTAAAGCCACTAGGCAGGCATTCTACAATAACAATCCCGATCAATACGAATTGCCCAACAATCGAGACAAAGCGTTTATCCTGCGGTATTTATCCGAAGAAACCGATGAATCAGGTATTTCTAACTCCTTTGTTGACTCTACAGGTCAAAGGTTACGTGTCTCATTGAAAATAGCTGACATTGGTTCTAAAAAATTAGATTCTCTTGTCAACAATATAATCAAACCAAAAGTCGCTGAAATTTTTTTTGATGGCAAGCTGAAAGTAAGGGTCACGGGTACTACCCTGCTGTTTATCAAGGGTAATAAATTTTTGATCGAAAACTTGATTACCAGTATGGCCATTGCGTTTTTCATTATTGCCATAATAATGGCTCTACTGTTCCGTAACTTCAAGATGATCATCATTTCTTTAATCCCCAATATTATTCCTTTGCTAATAACAGGGGGTATGATGGGGTTCGCCGGAATACCCCTAAAACCAAGTACAGCCCTGATTTTTAGTATTGCATTTGGAATATCAGTAGACGACTCCATACATTTTCTTGCGAAATACCGTCAGGAATTGTTTCTCAATAAATTTTTTGTCCCTGTCGCCGTGAGCAAAAGCTTAAGAGAGACAGGAGCGAGTATGATATATACTTCTATTATTTTATTTTTTGGGTTTGTCATATTTGCAGCCTCCGAATTTGGCGGAACGGTAGCCCTAGGTGCTTTGACCTCAACTACATTATTGATGGCAATGTTTACCAACTTAATAGTGTTACCAGCCCTTTTGTTGAGGTTCGACACAGGAAAAAGAAATGTACAGAGTCATCCATTGATAGAGACTTTTCCGGAGTTTTATCATGAACATGACGATGAAGAAATCGACCTTGATAAAATAGAAGTAAACAAGGGATAAGAATTTAAAAAAATTAGTCAAAGTAAGTTTTTAAGAAGTTGAAATACAGAGAATATAAAAAAGTAGATTTTCCAGGCATTGCAGACGAAGTACTAAATAGCTGGAAAGCACAAGATATTTTTCGAAAATCTGTAGATGATAAAGAAGGGGCAGAATCTTTCGTTTTTTACGAAGGGCCCCCATCAGCTAATGGTACGCCTGGCATTCACCATGTAATGGCAAGAGCAGTAAAAGATATATTTTGCCGGTACAAAACATTAAA
>CAXBNB010000506.1:0-3892 GCA_963976505.1 uncultured Reichenbachiellaceae bacterium | reverse complement strand
AATTTCGGATTCGTACATTTTACTTTTGCTTTGTTTGTAGCTCAAGGGCTGATATTGGTCATTACTCCCCCAATAGCAGGGAAAATTGGGGATAGATTTAGACAGACATCAGGAAATAGATTGCCTGTGATTACAGCAGGAATAAGTTTCGCTGCTATGGTCTTTATGGCAGTAGCTTTTACATTGATGGCTAATCCGGGTGAAATTCTGAAGTGGCTATTGCCTTTTTTAATTATACTGTGGCTATTTTCGATGAGTATTTTTACCAGCCCTGCTATTTCTACCATTGAACTTTTTGCCCCTTCTGCTAAATTGCCAGCTGCAATGGCAATCATCACCTTGGTTTCAGGTCTTTTATATGCTGTTGAACCCATCATTGTTGACTTGATCGATTACTTAGGTGCACCTGTTACTTTTATTGGGGGTGGAGTGGCAGTTTTGGTTTCTGGATATTTCTTGAGAAAGACCACAGCCGTAGTGGATGATAAAGTAGAGCATGATGATACACCGGTAATAATTGAAGAAGAATCAAATGAAGGAATAGATTTTCCATTTGTAATAGCACTAGGTGTTGCTTTCGGTATAGCGTCAACTGTGCTTTTTAATAAATTCCCAGATAGGTTTGAGGCAATACTTGTATCAGGACCAGACTCATTTAATGGCAATCAAATAGTATCCATGGTTCTTGCTTTTTCTGCATTAATTTCTATTCCAATAGGAAATTTGGTTGAGAAGTATGGTGTGAGCAAATCTGCTCAGGTGGGTATTGTGGGTGTTTTGATAGTGATGTTCGGTGTGTTATTGGTTGACAATGTAGTTGGGATAATTATATGTACTTTTTTGTTTTCTATACTGTATACATTGGTATCAGTGAGTACTTTGCCATTGGCCCTTTCAAAAGTTGATTTCAAAAGAAAGGTATTCGGTGTAGGTCTGTTTTTTGCAGGATTTGAAATTCCGAATGGAATTTTAGAAGCAATAATAAATTATTGATTTTTAAAAAAAAACATCCCCTTGCAACCAAAGGTCGTAAGGGGATGTCATAAGTTCGATTTCTTTTTACTTAGATGCTTTTTTTTCAGGCTCTATTCCGTGAATTTTTCTCTTGATAGCAGTTTCAAGTTCTTCCATCAATTCAGGGTTGTCAGCAATCAAGGATTTTACAGTATCCCTACCTTGTCCCAGTTTATTTCCCTTGTAAGAAAACCAAGAACCGGCTTTATTGATGATTTCTAGTTCAACCCCAAGGTCAACTATTTCACCCACTTTAGATATCCCCACTCCATACATAATATCAAATTCTACCACTTTGAACGGAGGCGCTACTTTGTTTTTCACTACTTTCACCCTAGTCCTGTTGCCGAGTATATTGTCGGCATTTTCTTTTATCTGTCCGATTCTACGAATGTCTAGTCTTACAGAGGCATAAAATTTGAGTGCATTTCCACCAGTAGTAGTTTCTGGATTTCCAAACATCACTCCAATCTTTTCACGCAACTGGTTGATGAAGATACAACAACAGCCAGTCTTATTTATAGCACCAGTTAGTTTCCTTAAAGCCTGGCTCATTAATCTTGCCTGCAGCCCCATTTTACTGTCACCCATCTCGCCTTCTAGTTCCGCTTTTGGCACCAGAGCTGCTACTGAATCAATAACAATAATATCAATTGCACCAGATCTGATTAGATGTTCGGTTATCTCTAAAGCTTGTTCTCCATTGTCAGGTTGGGAGATCAATAAGTTTTCAGTATCAATTCCAAGTTTCTCTGCGTAGGATTTGTCAAAAGCATGCTCAGCGTCAATGAAAGCAGCCAGTCCTCCTTGCTTTTGTGCTTCCGCAATACAGTGCATGGTTAGCGTGGTTTTTCCCGATGATTCAGGGCCATAAATTTCTACTACTCGTCCTCTTGGAATCCCACCAATTCCCAATGCGATATCCAGTCCTAATGAGCCAGTAGGAATGGATGGTATATCCATTACTTTTTCATCGGACAGTTTCATTACAGCACCTTTTCCATATGTCTTTTCTAGTTTATCTATGGTCAGTTGTAGTGCTTTTAATTTTTCTGTATTCTCGCTCATGGCTCTAGGTGTTTATAATTATTGTTTAAGCTAAATTAGTTCAATTATTGCGATGATGATATTTAGCAGGTAATATTTTATTCGTTAGATATTGATCCTTGTTTTGAGTGCAATTTGAATATTTATTTTGACAAATAAAATCTAAATACTACAAATATTAGTATTTTTATGCAAATAATTCCTCTTGGAGAGCGCTTTTTGGGAAAGGGAATCAAATGAATGACTAAATAAATTAGTAAATATTCCAGTAAGGAATCATTTGGAACGACTCTATTTCCTGTTTAGCTCTATTGTTGTGTAATTTGGCTTTCCTTTTGAAGGAAAGTGATTGTATATAGTTATGAAAAAGAAAATTACTCTTGGCATTTTGGTTGTATTTACAGTTTTAATTGTCTTAAATATGGACTTGTTAAAATATGGTGTGATGCAGGCAAAAGGTCAATTGAATGTAGTTTGGAACGCGAAACCTATTGATGAGGTGTTGGCTGATGTCAATTTTCCTGATTCATTAAAAATGAAGGTTGAATTGATGCAGGAAATCAGGCAGTTTACTATAGATTCATTGGGCTTAAAAAACACTAAAAACTTTACTGCTGTTTATGATCAAAAAGGTGAGGACATTCTTTGGAATTTGTCTGCATGTGAACCTTATGAATTGAAGTCTGTGCAGTGGTCGTTTCCGTTTCTTGGTTCGTTCTCTTACAAGGGTTTTTTTGAATTGGACAAAGCCAAAGAAGAAAGAGATCAATTGGAGAAACAGGGACTTGATACTAGGATCAGAACTGTAAATGCATGGTCCACATTGGGTTGGTTTAAAGATCCAATTTTGTCCAATCAACTTTCCAGAAGTGATGGAGCATTGGCTGAATTGGTGATTCACGAACTTACCCACGCTACTGTTTTTATCAAAGATTCATTGTCGTACAATGAAAACCTGGCTTCATTTATTGGAGAAAAAGGTGCTGTTAAGTTTTTGAACTTTAAGTATGGTGCGAATAGCCGGTATGTCAATCAATATTTCAATTCAGAACATGACTATGTGAAATATACCAACCACATGCTGGCTGGAACAAAACAACTTGATAGCCTGTATAAAACTTTTACAGCTGGCATGAATGATTCTTTGAAAAGCGAAAGAAAGCAAGATATGATTTCAAAAATCATTCAAGCTGTGGATACTATTTCCTTTAATAATCCCAAGAGATTTGCTGGGATATTCCCTGAGCGACTTCCCAACAATTGCTATTTCCTATCCTTTCACAGGTATTTTTCTAAAATCGATCAACTTGAAATTCAACTACAAAATGAATTTGATGGAGACCTAAGGGCTTTTATTCAATATCAAAAGGAAAATCAGTGAGTTTGAGTGTACTTATTATATTGTTATAGTTTGATAGTCAAGATTAAGTGCATGCATGGTTGTCGGATGATGACAATAAAATACCACTGAAAGTATGTGCTGATTGTTTGTAGGAGCGATTGAACTAGACATAAAATATGCTTTAGGGCTGAAAACCCTTTGGAAGAAATGAACCATTTAGGCTGTTTCCCTTATATTAAATAATTGTTATCAGTTGATTAAAAATTTGATTTTGAAATCAGATACTACAATTTTGTGTCGTAAAAAAAATGTGATTAACAATTAGGTTACCTTTAATTCAATTTTGAAATTATGGCCGAGGAAAAAAAAGTACTAATTGTAGATGACGAGCCCGATATACTGGATTTGTTGAAGTACAACCTGGAAAAGGAAGGCTATCAGGTGCAGACTGCCCTAGATGGTATTAAAGGTGTGGAAATTGCGAAGCAG
>CAXBNB010000505.1:0-3893 GCA_963976505.1 uncultured Reichenbachiellaceae bacterium | reverse complement strand
TTGAAAACAGAATTTGGAAATGAAGCTGTAATGATTCAAGATGAACTATTTAAAACCAAAATTTCAAATAAGCCAAAGGATCATTTTTTTTATACAAGTTGGCTTGTCAAATGAGATTCAAAAATGAGTTCAATTTTAATTTTAGATTTATGAATTACGCTACCAAAGCCAAAGACAGTTTTAAAACCAAATGGAATCTATTTTGTTTTTCAGTTGCGATCGAAAGGTCAACAGATTTTTCGTTGGAGGGATTTAAAGAGTTCAAAATTTGCGATAAGTTAATTAAGATTTATACTTCTCAATACCATCAATATAATGTTGATGATGAAATCGAAAGTATAAGACTCACTCCAGATGAAATTTATATCAAACTCAAAGACCTGGATCATAGAGCAGAAAAAGCCGGTTGTCTGGAATATTATGTCTCAACTTTTGACACAGTATTTTCAAAAGATGATTTCGAGGAGGTTACTTCTCAAACCAGTTGCTATTACTGTGGTCTTTCCTTGAAGGATTTTAAACTGCTCTATAATCAACATCAAATATTTAAGAAAGCCAATCGAGGATTTAACCTGGAACTAGACCGAAAACATCCTAATCTGGAGTACACTAAAGAGAATTGTGTTATGGCTTGTTACTGGTGCAACAATGCCAAGACAGATGAGTTTACTGCCAAGGAGTTTGAGTCAATTGGAAAGGCGATAGGGAGGGTGATGAAAGGAAGGTTAAACAATAATTAGAGCGTTTAAATTAGATACATATAAAATCCAGATATTTTAGTTTTTTCATCTCCAAATACAACCTTATTCATTCTGCCTTTAGCATTAGGTGCTATTGTCCATTTCAAAAATCCACCTGATTGATCAAGCATATTCAAATAAATCTTCACAGCATCTCGTTTAGTATCAGCATTAAGTTTGTATTTTTTTGATTTGTCTTTTACCCAAAGAAGAGCCTGTTGACCGTAATTTTCGAAATCTCCAATAGTAGAATCATCTGTTTTCCTATACCAAACCATTAGCCACTTTTCAAAAGAACGACGATTTAATAATTTCTTTTTGTCTACGCTCAGTATAGATTTTTCTAATGAATTGATATTTTTTGTATTAGGGATTGATATTTTGCCATCAATAATTTGATTAGGTTTTCCGTTTGAATAATATAATTCTGCTATCTTCTCTCCATATCTGCGAATAGGAGCTCCTTGCTTAGCAAACTGTGGTGCAATTGCAGCTTCAAGGATATTTCCATGGTACTTAATTTTGATCTTAATTAATTCAAAATTATCTCTAGTTTCAGTACTGTCGTTTTTTTTCAATTTAAAGCAACTAGTCTCTTGATTAATGATATAAGGACTAAGTAGTTCGCAGAATACTCGTCCACAGAAAATCACGTATTTCCGCTCACATGATAATATCAATTGTAGAATGCTATTGATAAATGGGTTTATATTGTTTAACCCTATTTTCTTATAATTAAAATCTGGGGAACCATAGGGAATTAACTCTATTTGGAGTTTCTGATCAATTACAGTCTCAAGATTATAAAATTTGTCCCCCATTTTGAAGGGCAAAATATTGAATGGTTCTAAGAAACGGATTTGTTTATAATCGAATGGAGATCTATGAGTTCTGTCTGTATCAACCCCATAATGATGATACCCGAACCTTTCATAAAAATCCCAGTATTCCTCGAATGATTTGAAATGGTTTATAATACCATAATCTTCCTTGTTTCTTTTTGGATTTAGTTGCACTAAAACAATCTCTGAAGAGAGGTTTCCGGTAAAATAATGCGGATTTGATGTATCAAAATAATCTTCACCAATAGAAGAGTTCAAGTTGACTGCATTTTGACAATTACCGTTCTTCGACCATTGATCAAAATCTTTTTTTATTTGACTTTTGTACTTTTTAATATATGACATTACGCAGGTTTTATTTTAATTCTAACCTCTTTAAAAGCTTATTAAAACTCTTGTTAATATGTTGCTCATAAAATTCTTCATTTTGACTAACTTTTCCATTTCTGAAGTCAGGATGCATGAATTGAGTTCCAGTATTTTTGGCATTACTATCACCAATTAGTTCTGTTATGCCCTTAGGTGTTAATTTGAACCAGGCATTCATTTTTGATGTGCCCACATTGATGAGCTCATGGTATTCACTTCCTTGAATCAATTCGTAAGCATATGACTTTAATTTGTCAAACAGTTCATCAACTTCTTTGTTGTCTTTTGCTTTATTATCAGGCTCATAAATCAACGATATATCAACCTTTTTTAACAGTGGACTTAAACAACGTTCAGCCTTATTAAGTAGTAAAGCAGCTTCCTTGATTTTAGCTAGACTCTCACTATTTTTATTAAGAAAATCAGATAAGTTTTCTATAATTTCATCATCAACGTCTGGAGAGGTGTTTTGGTCTTTTAGAATGTCATTTACACCCTTTTCAATTTGCAACGTTCCTCTAAGTTTACTGTTCAGTGAATTGATGGTATGGGTAATTATCGACCTATACTCAGTTAATGACATGTATTCCAATAATTCTAATCTAGCTAGGTTTTTGCGTCTTAAGATATGCTCGTCTTTGGATTCTGAGTTTCCATCCTCATGTGAGAATTCCTCAACTGTATCCTTCATTTTGGACCATAGCGTATCAGAAATATCTCCAACTGTATTTAATGCTCGACTTAAACTAGATTGATGTAGGTCTATACTTTTAGCAAATTCGGATATCGTTTCTCCTTTTCTTTGAATATAATTTTTAATAATGTTTTTTCTAGGTTCGCTCATGTTTGCATGTATTTAAATGAATCGCATTGCAATTATAAACAATTATACATATATAATATAACATATATAACATATATAACATATATAACATAACATGTTATATATGACTTATTTAGAGCTTACTTGCAAAGTACTCATAAATCATCACCATAGCCATAGTATCCAATTCACAATATCTAAGCAGGGCTTTTGATATTCTTTGCTGTTCTAAGTGACTCATTTCGGAGAACTGCATATAGGCCCAAGCCATCATGGCTGCTCCACCATCATTGAGTTGATCTTGGTTGAAAAAGTCCAGGTGGCCCACATTAAAGAAAAGAGTTGCAGAAATGCAGCTCTTTTCTTGTTCAAAAGTATTTTTTCGCAAATAAAAATGCCAACTCTTCAAGGTATTTGTTTCCATTTTCAAAAGCATCTTTTTGATCTTTTGCCAAGTTCATTATTTGATTTACTGGGTAGGGTGTAAGGTCATGAGCGGATTGTAGGTCGATACTACTAATTCCTACAAAAAGCGCCAGATTTTTGTCGTGCTTTTTACAAAGCTCACTTACGCCCTTTACTACTTTGCCTTGTAAAGATTGGCTGTCTAGCCTTCCTTCTCCACTGATCACAAGGTCAGCGTCTTTTAACCCTTTTTCAAAATTGGTCAGTTCTATTATAGAATCTATGCCTGTCTTTATTTGAGCGTTGAGCATGGCTACCAACCCTGCGGCAATTCCTCCGGCTGCACCACCACCAGGAAGATTGCTTATGTCATTGCCTGTCTGGTTTTTCAAGATGGAGGCAAAACTCCTGAGTCCATCATCTAATCTTTTGATGCTTTCTTGATTTGCACCTTTTTGCTGGGCGTAAACATAAGCAGCTCCATTTGGTCCATATAAAGGGTTCTTCACATCTACCAGTAACGTGAACTCAATGTCATTTAGGATGTCGATGGGGTATTTTTGAATTTTCTGAATCCTAATTAGATTTTCCCCAGTAGGATCAAGCACTTCATTGTTTTGATCAAAAAAACGAAAACCCAGTGCATCAGCAATGCCTATTCCAGCGTCATTGGTGGCACTTCCGCCTAGGAATAACACTATTTCTCTTTTGCCT
>CAXBNB010000504.1:0-3897 GCA_963976505.1 uncultured Reichenbachiellaceae bacterium | reverse complement strand
TTATTCAACCTTAAAGGAAAAACAGCATTGATTACCGGAGGTACGCACGGGTTGGGGATGGCCATGGCTATGGGTATCGGAAAAGCGGGTGCAACCGTTGTAGTCAATGGCCATTCTTCACAGCAGAAAATAGACGATGCGCTGGCTCAATACAAGGAAGCTGGCATAGACGCAAAAGGATATTTGTTTGATGTGACCGATGAACAAGCTGTAAAAACCAATATTGCAAAAATAGAAAAAGAGGTTGGCCACATAGACATCCTGATCAACAATGCTGGTATCATCAAGCGTGTTCCTTTGGAAGACATGGAAGTGAAGGATTTCGAGCAAGTGATCAAGGTTGATTTGGTCAGTCCTTTTATTGTTTCCAAATACGTGGTAAAAGGCATGATTGCCCGTAAATCTGGTAAGATCATCAATATATGCTCGATGATGAGTGAGTTGGGGAGAAATACCGTTGGGGCCTACGCGGCAGCCAAAGGTGGACTCAAAATGCTGACCAGAAACATGGCAACAGAATGGGCCAGGCACAACATCCAAACCAATGGAATTGGTCCGGGCTATTTTGCTACGAGCCAGACTGCACCGATCAGGGTAGAAGGTCATCCATTCAACGATTTCATAGTGAGTCGTACACCTGCTGGTAAATGGGGAGATCCTGATGAATTGGCTGGTGCAGCCATATTTCTTTCGTCAGAAGCGAGTAATTTCGTGAATGGTCAGATCATCTATGTAGATGGAGGAATCCTTGCTACTATTGGCAAACCATCGAATGAGGAGTAGTATTTAACTTTTTTACTGCTGATGTTTGCCTTCATTGTCGTCATCTTTTCCTGTCATTCTATAGGAACTTAGGTTAAAAGGTATCATTCTTGCTTCCAGAGTTTTTCATTCAAAAATCTTTTAGTCCTGCATAATTAATTGCAATTGTCTAATTTTATTCGCTTATGGTTTTACCAAAGTTGAAGTCGGTTCTATTGATAGCGGTATTTTGCACTATCAGTGCATTTGTCAAAGGCCAAACCTGTCTTGACGATTTCTGCTATCTGACCACCAAATACTCTGGAAACATATCCGCTAAGCTGTCTGAAGGATACCGGGCTTTTTTGCTGGATTCTGCAGTGGACAACAGCGAACTGAGTGCTCTAGATCTCTTTTTGAAAAAAAATCCTGAAGAGAGGATTTCAATCATTCTCACCAGAAACAATCCGTCTTTTTATGATCAACTAGAAGCTGCGGGATTGAGCGACCAACTTTATCCTCCCAATGCGATGGACAGCTTGTTTGGTGTTGTCCTCCAACCATCCGATCGATTGTTTGTTTTTGCTTGGGAAGACCAGCGGTTTTTACCCATTGAACGCACGATCTGGCAACACACTACTTCTACAGACTCAATCACCAAGACATTTCTCAACGGAAATATTGGCAATCATTTGACTTATATGAAATTGCCAGAAAACCTTACAACTTCAGAAGGCAAGAGGAGTCTTGACAACCTGATAAATACTAAAGGGAGATTACCCAACTTTTTAGAAACCGACCAAGTTGTTATCCATAAAGACTATTTGGACAGTATAAATAGGATTGAGAAGTTTAAAGCCATAGTGGTGCAAGATGGTAAGTATCTTGAAGAAGTATCTTGGAAGGAACTTCCTCAAATGGAATCTACTGGCAAAATTCATGTGTCAAAGGTCATTGTAAGTCCAATCAAAAGCGGCTTTAGGTTTTCGCCCGATGTATCCACTTTTACCCCAACCAATAAAAATGTCATCAAAATATTCTATGCCAATTTTCATGACCTCAATGAAAAGTTGATGATGCATTTGAATTTTGATCAAAACATAGTGAATCAGGTAAGGCCTGACGACAAGTATTTGTACGGATTTGTGACATACGATGAGGATGAACGTGGCATTTATTCCAATTTCGATGGAGAGAGAAACTACATTGATTTTGGTATTCCAACGGGCATGGATTTTCAGGAGATTACTGTTTCTGCATGGGTGAAACCAGACACCTTGAATGGTATCATGGGTATAGTAGGCATTGGGTCTGTATTTTCAGCAAAAGTGAGTAGGGGCAGGCTGACTTTTACCACTCCTGCTATCAAGGACCACCAGACCGATTCTGCGATGGTCCATACCAACGAATGGCAACACATTGCATTCGTGTACAATGCCAACAAGGAAGTAAAATTCTACTACAACGGAAAGGTTGTAGGAAAGCAAAAAGCTTCTGGAATTACTATCACTTCCCACTCACTTTTAATAGGCAGCAACCTTTGGAGCGAATATTTCAAAGGAGGAATAGATGATTTGTATATCTGGAATAGGGTGTTGAGTGATGCAGAGGTTTTGAAGGTTTACAAAAATGATTTGGAAAAAAGTGGTGGTGGTTTTCCGTTTTTCTTATTCCTTATTGGCATAGTAGGTCTAATAGCGTTGGCTGGGTATAAGGTTTTAAAAGGCAAACCTAAAAAAACAACTGCCATTAAAAGCGAACCATTAACAGCCCGACCAATTGTTTCCAATGATAAAAACCAACCCGGTATTTATTTGTTTGGTGGCTTTAGGTTGATCAATAAGAAAGGGGAAAATCTATCTGATTTATTTTCACCCAAAAGAAAAGAACTTTTCGTGCTGGTGCTGCTCTATACCTTTAGGAAAAATGGTATCAACTCAAAACAGATGTCCGAAATACTGTGGGAAGGTCATTCGTTCGAAAGTGCCAAAAACAACCGTAGTACTCAGATGAAGCGAATCAGGGAGATTTTGGCTGATGACACTGGCTTGAGCATCGACTATGACAACAAAAATTGGAAGATAAAAATTGATGATGGAATCCGTTGGGACTTTTTGGATTACTCCTATTTCAGCAATGAATTGAAAATCAGCACGGAAGCTGGATCAATAGAGCAGAATGTGGAAGGGCTGCTAAGTGTGATCAATCAAGGAGTATTGCTTCCGAATATGCACTACGAGTGGCTCGACCCAATCAAAGGGCAATTGTCGGAGGAAATAGTTGGCATATTGACACCCCTAATCGAAAACGAGACCATTGACCTACAAACCGAATTGAAACTGAAAATATTCAATTCGATATTCTCGCTAGATCCCCTCAACGAGCGGGCGTTGCATTACAAAATAAAACTGTTGGTCGCTGAAGGCAAACACACTCTGGCTAAAAATGCATTCGATCATTTTTGCTCTTCCTATGCTCAGTTTTATGGAGAAAAGTATGACAAGGAGTTTTCTTCTTTGCTCTGACTTCTTTGTTTTCTACTGAAATCTAAAAACCACTTTCATTCAGGCAGAGTTATCTCACCTTGGTGAAGATACTTTCAAAAAAACACAAAAATGTTTCATGATACCCCTTTTGTTACCCCTGTTGTTGTGCCTCACAGGTATATATTGCATGCATAAACGTCAAAATATTAGGTTCGCTGAATGTCATCTTATTGTATTGATTTAGGTCAGGGTGTCATTTAAATTTGATCAGTATGGAGAACAGGAATAAATTATTGTCATGTAGAAAGATAAGTCCATTGAGTGTGCTGCTCATGATGGTGTTGGTAGTGGTTACCTGTTCTTGTAATTCAAAAAAGGAATCTATTGCTACTGCTTCACAGGAAAAAGCAGTGAAGGACGCAACTTCCTGGATCTCGCTTTTCAATGGCACCTCTGCAGAAGGTTGGAGAGGGTACAACCAGGAGACCCTTCCCAAAGGATGGGTGGTTGAAGATGGCACTTTGAAGTCTTTGGGACAAGGGGGTGATATTGGAGGTGATATTGTGTATGGGGCAATGGAGTTTGAAGATTTTGAGCTGTATATGGAGTGGAAAATCAGTGAAGGAGGAAACAGCGGGATATTTTATCACATAGTGGAGAGTGACAAATA
>CAXBNB010000503.1:0-3897 GCA_963976505.1 uncultured Reichenbachiellaceae bacterium | reverse complement strand
ATGATGGTAAATACCACCTATTTTATTCCAGGTGGAAAAAGGAATATACTTTTTCACAACACCGAAATCTTACGAAGAGAAGGTGGTTAGGAAAAAATGGAAAGGAGAGGCCAAAAATGTATTGACCGATTTTACTCAATCATTAAATGTTGATGGTCAAGAAACATCAAACGGATTTCAGGAGAAGCTGAATGCAGCTGCTGAGAAAAACAATGTGGGTGCTGGATCAGTCATGCAACTGCTTCGGGTAGCCGTGTCTGGAGAGCAGGGTGGTCCTGACCTTATGAAAATCATGGAGATACTGGGAACTCAAAAAACCGTCAGCCGTATACAAGCAGCAATGTTTGAATTTGATAAAATAATTGATGGCGCACAGTAAAAACAAAAAACCAAAAGTAGATCCAGAATTGGAAGGTTTTGATGTGAAGGTAAATGCCTTTGGAGAAATCAAAACCTCCTTTGACATTGATAAGTTGAATGATTTTCTCAACAAAAATGTTGTGGACAAAAAACTCCAAAATAGGAAAAAGACTGAATAAATTACCTACGTCACGTAAATTTTATACTCAATAAAAAAGGCTGTCTCAAGTTAAACTTGGACAGCCTTTTTTAATTTTTTTCAAAAAACTTCTAATTTATTTCTTATCAGATTTTTTAGATGAACCAGACGAAGGTTTAGAGATTGATTCTCTCATGTCAGTGTCTGCTTGGATGTTTTGCATTTTATAATAATCCATTACACCTAGGTTGCCACTTCTAAAAGCGTCAGCAATTGCCTTAGGTATTTCAGCTTCTTCCAAAATAACTTTCGCACGTGCCTCCTGGGCTTTGGCTTTCATTTCTTGTTCAACGGCTACAGCCATTGCTCTTCTTTCTTCGGCCTTGGCTTCAGCTACTTTTAAGTCAGCAGCCGCTTGATCTGTTTGCAAATCAGCACCAATGTTTTTACCTACATCTACATCGGCAATATCGATAGATAGTATTTCGAAAGCTGTTCCGGCATCAAGTCCTCTTGACAGTACAAGCTTAGAAATTTTATCAGGATTTTCCAGCACCTCTTTGTGCGTGAGAGCCGATCCAATAGAAGTTACAATACCTTCACCAACTCTTGCTAAAATAGTATCTTCTCCAGCTCCACCGACCAATTGAGCAAGGTTTGCTCTTACTGTTACTCTGGCGACTGCTATGAGCTGAATTCCATCAGATGCCACTGCGGCTACCCTTGGAGTAGTAATTACCTTAGGATTAACAGAAATCTGTACAGCTTCAAATACATCTCTACCGGCAAGGTCAATAGCGGCTGCTTGATTGAAATCCAGCGCAATGTTTGCTTTTTCAGCAGAAATCAATGCTTTTATTACTGATGGTACATGACCTCCAGCCAAGTAATGTGTTTCCAATTGGTTCGTGGTAACTTCAATTCCAGCCTTTGTAACTGTAATCAACGAATTGACAACTATTGAAGGGGGTACCTTTCTTATCCTCATAAACACCAATTCGGCAAGACCAACTTTCACTCCGGAAAATTGAGCTGTAATCCAAAGGTTAACGGGCACAAAGTAGAGGAAAATAAAAAATAGGATTATCCCTCCAAAAACGGCTAATAGTAAAACGGTCATTTCCATTGTATCATTTAATTGTTAGATTCCACATAAATTTTGTTCTTGTCGATTTTAATAATCTTGACAGATTGTTTTTCTGTTATAAAATTACCTCTCGAACTTACTTCATATTCTTTATCACCAAAAAGCGCTTTTCCTATCGGCTTCAGGGATGATGACGACTCTCCTACATCTCCTTCTTTCAATCCTAACGTAAGTCCATCGTTTACCTTGGAACTTATCACACTATCATTGGAAAACCTTTTCCAAACACCAGATTTAAAACTATAAAATATAGCTGCAAAAGCCAATAAAATGGATGTTACAAGAATGATGTGTCCTGTTGTATTGCCAAAGTAATCATATCCCAAATATATTCCATATCCACCTAAAGCAAATCCTAAAATTCCAACTATAGTAGTTCCTGGAACAAAAATGATCTCAATAACAATGAGTCCAATTCCAAATAAAATTAATGACGCTATAGTGATCCACTCTATCATTTAGTAGGATTTGGCAAAAACAACTCTACCTTTAGATGGCTTACCAGAGTAAATACATTTGCCCGTTTCATCACCGTAATCTAAAGGAATACAACGAATTGTTGCTTTGGTTTCTCCTTTAATTTTCTCTTCTGTTTCTGGTGTCCCATCCCAATGGGCGTATATAAAGCCGCCCTTATTTTTTATGATGTCTTTAAATTCATCATAGCTATCTATGTAATGCGTATTGTCGGCTCTAAATTGCTCCGCTTTCTTATAAATGGTTTGATGAATGTCTGATAGCAATGTTTCTATACCAGTAGAAAATTGATCATCCAATGGGACAATGTTTTTTTCTAATAAGTCTCTTCGGGCAACTTCTACTGTATTATTCTCTAAATCCTTAGGTCCAATAGCTATTCTAACGGGTATTCCCTTCAGCTCATATTCCGCAAATTTCCATCCCGGCTTATGGGTTTTTCGTCCGTCGTATTTTACAACTATTCCCTTTGCTTTAAGACCTTCTTTGATTTCATTTACTTTTTTCTCAATGGCTTCAAGCTGTTCGTCATTTTTGAAAATAGGTACTATCACCACCTGAAAGGGCGCCAAACGTGGAGGCAACACCAAACCATTGTCATCAGAATGCGCCATTATGAGCGCACCCATCAATCGGGTACTTACTCCCCAAGATGTACCCCATACCAAATCAAGCTTTCCTTCTTGATTCGTAAACTTTACATCAAAAGCTTTTGCAAAATTCTGACCCAAGAAATGAGAAGTTCCTGCCTGTAGTGCCTTTCCATCTTGCATGAGCGTTTCAATACAATACGTATCAATAGCACCAGCAAATCTTTCACTTTCAGTTTTTACACCTTTGAGTACTGGCAATGCCATGTGCTCCTCAACAAAATCGGCATATACATCCAACATTTGTCGGGTTTCATCAATGGCTTCTTGCTTTGTAGCATGTGCAGTATGTCCTTCCTGCCATAAAAACTCTGCGGTACGCAAAAAGAGTCGTGTTCTCATCTCCCAACGAACAACATTTGCCCACTGGTTGATAAGTAAAGGTAAATCTCGATAAGATTGAATCCAGTTTTTATACGTACTCCAAATTACAGTTTCGGAAGTAGGCCTTACTATTAGTTCTTCTTCGAGCTTGGCTTCAGGGTCAACTATTACTCCAGAACCATCTTCAGCATTTTTCAATCTGTAGTGGGTTACAACAGCACACTCCTTAGCAAAGCCCTCTACATGGTCGGCTTCCTTACTTAAGTATGATTTTGGTATAAATAATGGAAAATAGGCATTTTCGTGTCCAGTGTCTTTAAACTTGGCATCCAACGTTCCTTGCATTTTTTCCCAAATAGAAAATCCAAAGGGTTTTATGACCATACAGCCTCTTACGGGGGAGTTTTCAGCTAAATCAGCCTTTTTCACTAGTTCATTATACCACTGAGAATAGTCCTCACTTCTTTTTGGTAAACCCTTGCTCATTTGTTATATTTAAAAGTTGGTATGGATATTGTATTTGTACTGAAGAAAAATAATCCCGTTATGGGGGCACAAATATAGTTTTTTGTCGTATAATAAAAATCAATGTTTGGCTTTAAAAAAGGAGGGTAATATGAAATCACTAAAAATAGGAATTATCGCAAGTTGTGCAGCCATAGTAGTATCTGGCTTGAGCACAAGTATAAACGCCCAGTCATCAGAATACGATGACATGTACTTTTCTTCTAGGTCCTTAAGTCGTTGTTTGTTTTGTTTGTTCATATTAAAATAATTTTTGTTGTGCCATGTGGTTATTA